>NZ_JBFAXR010000034.1:0-69821 GCF_040680895.1 Streptomyces sp. NPDC051940
CCTCAAACGCCGGACGGGCTGCGAGGCGTGCGCTCACGCCGCAATGCTCCGGCCCCGCCGGCGCCTGCGGCGCGGTTCGGCGCTGCGCGCCTCAGTCCTCAAACGCCGGACGGGCTGAAGGTCGCCTCGCGCCGGCTGACGCGGTCGGCGCTGCGCGCCTCGTCCTCAGACGCCGGACGGGCTGGGATTGGTGCCAGTCACGCTGCATGCGTCCGGTCCCGCTGGCGCCTGCGGCGCGTTTCGGCGCTTCGCGCCTCAGTCCTCAGACGCCGGACGGGCTGGGATTGCGTTCCGCACCGCCCACACAGCCCGCCGAAGGCGACCAGGCGCAGTCCGGGAAGGCGGCGTCCCCTCGGGCAGGTCCCCTGTGATGCGGTGGTGGGCATTTCAGCCCGGCCGGCGTTTGAGGCCGGATGGCGCGTAGCGCCGACATGGGGGTTCGGGGGCGGAGCCCCCGCAGCGGAACCGGACCACGATCCGAGCCCGTCCGGCGTTTGAGGACGAGCGCCGCAGGCGCGATGCGGCCGCAGGCCGCGGTGGGGGTTCGGGGGCGAAGCCCCCGCAGCGGTACTGGACCACCATCGAGCCCCGCCAGGCGCGGCGGGGCCAGGCCACTGAGCGCGCCGTTTCGGGCAGGTGCACCTCGTGCACCTGTGCGGCGCATTACCGTTAGGGCGATGCCTCCCAAGGAACGCTTCTCCACCACCACCCGACTCCGCCTGCTCGGCGAGCAGGCAGTCGTACGGGTGTCCGAGCGCGTCTACCGGGCCCGCCCGGTGAGGCGGAGCAAGCTCACCGGCAGAGCCGCCCTGCTCGCCCTCGTCGTCTGCTCGCTGATCGTCGCCCTGGCGTACCCGATGCGCCAGTACGTGTCGCAGCGCGCCGAGATCGCCGAGCAGCGCGCGGAGAAGGAGCGGGCCGCGGAGCGCGTGGAGAAGCTGAAGGACGAGAAGGTCCGCTGGCAGGACGAGGCGTATCTGCGGCGGCAGGCCCGCGAGCGCCTGCACTACGTGCTGCCGGGCGAGACCGGCTACACCGTCCGCGACGGCTCCCCGGACGCCGAACCGGACCGCGACGGCGACGGCGCCGCGGACCGCCCCTGGTACGACAACCTCATGGACGGCGTGGACACGGCCGACCGCGGCCGGTGACCGGAGCGCGGACCCGCCCGCGAGCCGGCGCAGCACGGCGTACCGGCACAGCCGCGGCCGCACCCCCGCCCGCCCTCTGAGAGGATCGGACGCATGGAAACACCCCCGCCCGCCACCCCGCACACCCCGCCCACCGAGGCGGACCTCGCCGCCGTACGCGAGCAGCTCGGCCGTACCCCGCGCGGCACCCAGGCCGTCGCGCACCGGTGCCCGTGCGGCAACCCGGACGTGGTGGAGACCGCCCCCCGGCTGCCGGACGGCACCCCGTTCCCGACGCTGTACTACCTGACCTGCCCCCGGGCGAACTCCGCCATCGGCACGCTGGAGGCGAACGGGGTCATGCGGGAGATGACCGCCCGGCTCGCCGAGGACGAGGAGCTGGCGGCGGCCTACCGCAAGGCCCACGAGGACTACATCGCCCGCCGTGACGAGCTGGGGGTGCTGCAGGGCTTCCCGAGCGCCGGCGGCATGCCGGACCGGGTGAAGTGCCTGCACGTGCTGGTGGCGCACTCCCTGGCCGCCGGCCCGGGCGTGAACCCGCTGGGCGACGAGGCCATCGCGATGCTGCCGGAGTGGTGGCGCAAGGGCCCGTGCGTGACCCCGGGGGAGGACGCGAAGTGACCCGTGTCGCCGCCATCGACTGCGGTACGAACTCCATCCGCCTGCTGGTCGCGGACGTGGACCCGGCGACGGGCGGGCTGAAGGACCTCGACCGCCGGATGCGGATCGTCCGTCTGGGCCAGGGCGTGGACCGTACGGGCCGGCTCGCGCCCGAGGCCCTGGAGCGGACCTTCGAGGCGTGCCGCGAGTACGCCGGGGTGATCCGGGACCTGGGCGCCGAGCGCGTCCGCTTCGTGGCGACCTCCGCCTCCCGCGACGCGGAGAACCGCGACGACTTCGTACGCGGGGTCGTGGACATCCTGGGCGTGGAGCCGGAAGTGATCACCGGCGACCAGGAGGCGGAGTTCTCCTTCACCGGCGCCACCAAAGAGCTCACCGGTCAGTTCGAACGCCCCTACCTGGTCGTCGACATCGGCGGCGGATCGACGGAGTTCGTGGTTGGCGACGACCACGTCCGCGCCGCCCGCTCGGTGGACGTCGGCTGTGTCCGCCTCACCGAGCGCCACCACTTCTCGGACCCGCCGACCGACGCCCAGGTCGCCGCCGCGAAGGCCGACATCGAGGCGGCGCTCGACCAGGCCGCCGCGGCCGTCCCGCTGCAGGAGGCGAAGACCCTCGTCGGCCTGGCCGGCTCCGTCACGACCGTCGCCGGCATCGCCCTGGACCTGCCGGAGTACGACTCCGCGGCCATCCACCACAGCCGCGTCTCCCTGGACGAGGTGCGGGCGATCGCGGACCGTCTGCTGGCCTCCACCCACGACGAGCGCGCGGCGATCCCCGTGATGCACCCGGGGCGGGTCGACGTGATCGCGGCCGGCACCCTCGTCCTGCTGGGCATCATGGAGCGCACCGGCGCCCGGGAGGTCGTGGTCAGCGAGCACGACATCCTCGACGGCATCGCCTACGCGGCGGCCGAAGAGGCGTAGCGCGTGCCCCGGTCCCGCGGAGCACCGCGGGACCGGGGACATCCGCGCGGGGACTCAGCCCGCGCGGCCGGCCAGCGCGTGCACCGTGCCGTCGTCCGTGAGGGCGAAGATCCGGTCCCCGCTCACCGCCGGCGCCGACGCGACGCCCGCGCCCAGGTCGTACGACGCCCGCTCGCGGCCGGTCGTACGGTCCAGGACGAGCAGCCGGCCGTCCCAGGTCCCCACGTACAGCAGGGACCGGGTGGCCAGCGGGTGCATCGTCGGCGAGCCCGCGCCCGCCGTACAGCCCGCCGCGACCCGCCACTTGTCGTCCAGCGGGGACTCGCCCGGCAGATGACCCACCCGCGTCTCCCACACCGGCTTCGACGGATCCGCCGCCGCGGTGTCGTACGCGCGGACGACGCCGTCGCGCCCCGCCACGTAGGCGACGGTGCCCCAGCCCGCCGGGCTGGTCAGCGGCGCCCTGCCGGGCTCGCAGGTGCTGCCGCCGCCCACCTTGGACTCCCAGGTCACCGCGCCCGTGCGGGCGTCGTGTCCGCGGACGCCGCTCGCGGTGAAGGTCACGAGGCCGTTCGGGGTGAGCAGCGGCGAGGAGTGGCTGTCGATGTCGCCGCCGGTGTCCTTCACCCAGAGCTGGGCGCAGGTCGCCAGGTCCATCGCGATCACCGTGTTGCCGGACCCCGAGTGCAGGTACGCCGTGTCCGACCCGGGCTCACGCACCGCCACGCTGTGGAACTGGCCCCAGGCCGCCGCCGCCCCGAAGCCGCCGGGCAGCGCCTCGCCGGTCTTCGCGTCCCGGCAGCGCACCCGGCTCCAGTCCTGGTAGACGGCGACGGTACGGTCCGCCCCGGCCACGTCGAAGACGCTGACCGGGCCGCCGGCCCGGCCGTAGCGCCGCACCGTGTCGCCGTGCTGCTCCTCGCGGTCGATCCGCTCCCAGACGACGTGCCCGTCGGCGGGGTCCAGGGCGTACACGCGGCCGACGCCGGTGGTCAGGTACACCCGCCCGCCGTGCAGCGTGGGCGCCGACTCGGCGTCGCCGTCCAGATAGGTCCGCCACAGCTCGCGGCCGGACTTCACGTCGTACGCGAGCATCATGCTGTACGGCGAGTCGAAGGCGCGGGACGAGACGATCAGCCGGCCGTCCGCGATCACCGAGCCGTTGAGGTTGAACTGCTCACCGGTGTTGCGCGCCCACGTCAGCCCCAGCCGCGCGCCCGGCTCGTCACCGCTCGCCGAGCGCCCGCTCTCGTCGCCGCCCTGCCGCAGCCAGTCCTGGCCGGTGCGCGGCGCCGGCAGCTCGGCCACGACGGTGAAGGTGTGCCCGGTCACCGCCCAGGAGCGGCCCCTGGTGTCGTACGTCCTGGTCTCGGCGGTGTACTCGCCGGGCCGCAGCCCGTGCAGCCGGCTGCTCGCCCGGGTCCAGGAGGTGCGGGCCGCGGGGCACGGCTCGGGTGTGCCGCCGGGCGGGGTGTAGCAGTTCTCGACGCCGGGCAGGGTGTCGCTCTCGCCCTCCGAGCCGGGCCGGGCACCGCTCTCCCCGAACCGCAGGGTCTCCCGCCGCACGGTACGGCCGCGGTCCTCCCGTACCGTCAGCTCGGCCCTCGCCGGTGTACGGCCGTCGTCCTCCGCGTACACCTCGACGGGCACGCCGGCGCGTGCGCCGTGCAGGCTGCCCTGGGCGGGGCTGACGAGCGCCGCGTCGTCGTCGACGTCGAACTGGCGGTGGACGCCGGTCACATGGCCGGTGTCCTCGTCGCGGTCCGTGGCCGGGTCGTCGGTGATGGCGGTGAAGTCCAAAACCTTGTAGTCGGGGCGGGCGCCGTCGATGCCGTAGGTGCCCTGGTTGTTGATCTCAACGGAGCGCCGGAAGGCGCCGCGGCGGAACTCCGCCTGCTGGTTGTGCCCGGCGGCGACCATCCGCACGTCGTACTTCGCCAGCTCGTCGACGATCGGCTGCATGCCCGCGCCGGGGCCCCACTGGGTGAACAGCGAGCGGTGCACGAACACGAACACCTGCCTGCCCGCCGCGTGCCGGGCGAGATCGCGCCGCAGCCACTCCAGCTGCGGCGCCAGGCCGCTCGCGTCGTAGTTGTTCTCCAGTACGACGATGTGGCGTCCGCCCCGGTCGAAGCTGTACCACTCGGGTCCGAGGTTGCGGCGCCAGTACTCCAGGCTGCCCGCGTAGCCCTTGGACGTCGCCGTGCCGCCGAAGTCGTGGTTGCCCATCACCGGGTAGAAGGGGTGGCCGAGGCGGCCCTCGCGCAGACCCTTGCGGAAGAGGTCGTAGCCGCCCTGCCGACGCGGCTCACCGGCGTAGTCGGTCACCGTCAGATCGCCCGTGGCGATCTGCATGGTCGCGCCGTCGACCTCGGACATCGCCTCGACCTGGCCGGTCCAGGCGGGCAGCGCCCGCCGGGCCTCGTCGTCGGTGCGGTTGCCGACCTCGGTGTCGGAGTTCATCACCCACGTCTCCGTGGGGTCCGCGGCGTGCTCGTCGGGTACGAGGGCGAAGTCGACGCCCGCGGCGCCGGTCTCGGGCACCGGGTGGAAGTACTCGGGGATGTAGTCGTCGCGCAGGACGGGCGTGTAGCCGTCCGGGGAGACGACGCTGACGAGGTCCGTCTCGCGCCGCTGCGGGTCGACGGCCAGCGTGTACGAACCGTCCGGGCCGGTGGTGGCCCACACCGCGCCGTCCGTGACGTCGACGCCCGGCAGCGGCGCCTCACCGGCGTCCCGCTTCCCGTCGCCGTCCGCGTCCGCGAACACGGTGCCCGCGACGGTGACGGCGGCGGCCGCCTCCGGGGTGTCGGCGAGGGCCGGCTGGGGGGCGAGGCAGGCGAGTGCCACCACACCCGCGGTGGCCAGCTTCGGCCGCCGGCCGCGCAGGGTACGCGTCACGCGGGCGAGGCGGGAGCGGTGCCCGCGCAGCAGCCAGCCGGCGTGGCCGAGGACCGCGGCGAGGACGAGCGCGGCGATCGCACGGTCCCAGGGGAACGACGGCGCGGCGTGCGCCCCCGCGGCGTCGACCAGGGGACGGGCCGCGTCGGCGTCGGCGGTGGCGCCGTCGAACTCGACGACGACCCGGTCCAGCCCGCCCTGCTCCAGCAGCGCCCCCAGATCGAGCGCCTCGACCCGGCAGCTCCAGGTCAGCTCCACCACGACGCCGCCGGGGATGCCGCCGTCGTCGCCGGGGACGCCGGAGCCCGTGGCCGGGCAGCCGCCGCCCAGCAGTCCGGCGGCCCAGTCACCCGCTTGGCCGGGGGCGACCACGTCGCGGTGGACGACGAGGAGTCCGCTGGTGGCCGAGTCGCCGGTGGCGACGACCAGTTCCGCGTGCGGAGCGCCTCCGGCGCGGTTCGGTGCTGAGCCGCACCCGTCCCTCCGACGCAACCACACTGCTCCCACGGGGTCTGGGGCGAAGCCCCAGAATCTCTTCGGTCGCGGAACCCGCCGGTGGCGTTCAGCGCATGTCCCGGCGGAGTCCCGCGTACGCCCGGAATGCCCGGATCGCACCCCCGGGCGGCGTCGCGCGGGCGGGGCGCGCCAGAAAGTTTGTGAAGTCTTTCACATGAGAAACCCTGCAGTTGGCGGCCCTGCGGGCCGACAGCTGAGCCCGTGAGGTCACAGGGGTGCAACATGGCGTTCGTGTCGCCGACACACCCCGTCGCACCCCTGGGGAAATCCCTGGTCAACGAGGCAGGGCGGGCGACCGCCCAGGTACCGAGGTCGGCCGCCGAAAACGCGGCCGCGAAGTGTAGCACCACCCCGGGGCAACCTTGTGAACCCCCTCACGAGCGAGGCCCGGGAGGGTGCTGGATACTCGATTGCATGAGCACCACGGAGCGTCCCAGGATCCTCGTAGTAGGCGGCGGTTACGTCGGCCTGTACGCGGCCCGCCGCATCCTCAAGAAGATGCGCTACGGCGAGGCGACCGTGACGGTCGTCGACCCCCGCTCGTACATGACGTACCAGCCCTTCCTCCCCGAAGCTGCCGCCGGCAGCATCTCCCCCCGCCACGTCGTGGTGCCGCTGCGCCGGGTGCTGCCCGGCGCCGAGGTGCTCACCGGACGGGTCACCTCCATCGACCAGGACCGCAAGGTCGCCCGCGTCGAGCCGCTGGTCGGCGAGGCGTACGAGGTGCCCTTCGACTACCTCGTCGTCGCGCTCGGCGCCGTCTCCCGTACTTTCCCCGTCCCCGGCCTGGCCGAGGTGGGCATCGGTATGAAGGGCGTCGAGGAGGCCATCGGCCTGCGCAACCACGTCCTCGAGCAGCTGGACAAGGCCGAGTCGACCACCGACCCGGACATCCGGCGCAAGGCCCTCACCTTCGTCTTCGTCGGCGGCGGCTTCGCCGGCGCGGAGACCATAGGCGAGGTCGAGGACCTGGCCCGCGACGCGGCCAAGTACTACCCCTCGATCAGCCGCGACGACATGCGCTTCGTCCTCGTCGACGCCGCCGACAAGATCCTCCCCGAGGTCGGCCCGGAGCTCGGCAAGTGGGGCCTGCGCCACCTCCAGCAGCGCGGTATCGAGGTCTACCTCGGCACCTCCCTGGAGTCCTGCGTCGACGGCCACGTCGTGCTGAAGAACGGCCTCGAGGTCGACTCCAACACCCTGGTGTGGACCGCCGGCGTCAAGCCGAACCCGGTCCTGAAGGAGTACGGCCTGCCGCTCGGCCCGCGCGGCCACGTGGACACCACCCCCACCCTGCAGGTGCAGGGCATGGACGGCGTCTGGGCCGCCGGCGACAACGCCCAGGTGCCGGACCTCGCCGTCGGCGAGGGCGCCTGGTGCCCGCCGAACGCCCAGCACGCGCTGCGCCAGGCCAAGGTCCTCGGCGACAACGTGGTGTCCGAGATGCGCGGCTTCCCGCAGCGGGAGTACAAGCACAAGAACAAGGGCGCCGTCGCGGGTCTCGGCCTGCACAAGGGCGTGGCCATGATCAACCTCGGCAAGATGAAGCTGAAGCTGAAGGGCCGCCTCGCCTGGTACATGCACCGCGGCTACCACGGCATGGCGGTGCCGACCTTCAACCGGAAGATCCGGGTGCTGGCCGACTGGACCCTCGCCATGTTCCTCAAGCGCGAGGTCGTCTCGCTGGGCGCCATCGAGTCCCCGCGCGACGAGTTCTACGAGGCCGCGGCGCCGGTGACGGCCGCCGCCCAGGCCAAGTCGGCGGAGCCCGCCCCCGCCGCGCAGGCCAAGGAGCCGGCGAAGGCCTCCTGACCCGCAACGGTCGTACGCCGACGGGCGCCCTCTCATCCGTGGGAGAGGGCGCCCGTCGGCGTTCGCGGTGTTCCCTCACCGCGCCAGGAACTCCCGGACCGCCGCCGCGACCCCGGCCGGCTCCGCCGCGTACACGAAGTGGTCGGTGTCGAACTCGACCAGCCGCGCCCCCGGGCGCCGCGCGATCATCTCCGCGGCCTGCGCCTGCGGTACGACGCCCTTCGTGCCGCGGATCAGCAGCGCCGGGCAGTCCGAGCCCGTCCAGTCCGCCCAGTGGTCACCGTGGACCAGGCCCTCGGAGTCGACCATGTCCCGCGGGTGGAAGGGCAGCCGCCAGGTCCCGTCGGCGTTCTCCCGCAGCACCCCGGCCAGCACCGGCGCGGCCGGCCCGAGACCGGCCAGCAGCTCCTCCCGCGTCGGCGCGGTGACCGGGAAGCCGAGCACGAAGGCCAGCGGCGTCGGTCCGTCGGGTATCTCCGCGCACCCGTCGATGTCGACCAGGGCGCTCACCCGCTCCGGGTGCCGGGCGGCGAACTGGTAGGCGTTGATGCCGCCGAGCGAGTGCCCGAGGAGCACGACCCGCTCCAGGCCCAGGTGGTCGAGCAGCGCGAGGACGTCCGACAGATACCCCTCGCGGCCGTACTCGGCCGCCCGGTCGGAGTCGCCGTGCCCCCGCTGGTCCGGGGCGATGACCCGGTAGCCGTCCCCGAGGGCCCCGGCGACCTGCGCGAAGGACGCGCCCTCCGACATATGGCCGTGGAGGGCGACGAGCGGCGTCCCGTCGCCCCCGAAGTCGACGTAGGAGAGCGCGCGTCCGTCGATACGGAGTTCGTGGCGGGTGTGTGCCATGGTCTTTCCCCTTTGCGGTCCGCTGGGTTTCGGCTGCGTCGGCCGTGTTCCGACGAGACGGACCATACCCCCGATCTATACGCACGTACAAGACGTTTGTCTAAGACGATTGTCTGGATCGGTCGGCGGCCGCGACGCCAGCCCGGTGAACCGCCGCCCGACACCCCCCGCAGGGACTGCGCGAACACCTCCGCGGTGTTAGGGATGGGGGGAACACCCCATCCCTTCCGCGTATCGGAGGTGTGCCATGGCCGACGCCGCGCTGCGGCTGTCCGAGATCGCCGAGCAACTGACCGGGGCCCCGCCGCCCCTGCGAATCAGGGCCTGGGACGGCAGCGAGAGCGGTCCTTCCGGGGGGCCGGTCCTCGTCGTACGGACGCCGCGCGCTCTGCGCCGCTTCCTGTGGCGGCCCGGAGAACTGGGCCTGGCCCGGGCCTGGGTGGCGGGGGAGATCGACGTCGAGGGGGATCTGTACGAGGCGCTCGGACTGATGTCCGGGATGATCTGGGACCAGGGTGAGGACGCCGAGCGGCGCCGGCTCTGGGACCCGGCCATAAGGAGCGCCGCGCGCAGACTCGCCACCCTCGCCGGCCCCTGGCCGCCGCCCCGGCCGCCCCGCGAGGAGGTGCGCAGGCGCCGCGGCGCGCTGCACACCCTGCGCCGGGACCGGGCGGCGATCAGCCACCACTACGACGTGGGCAACGACTTCTACGAGCAGGTCCTGGGCCCGAGCATGGTCTACTCCTGCGCCTACTGGGAGCCGGGCGGCACCCTGGAGGGGGCCCAGCGGGACAAGATCGACCTGATCTGCCGCAAGCTCGGACTCGCGGAGGGTGACCGGCTGCTGGACGTCGGCTGCGGCTGGGGCTCGATGGTGCTCCACGCCGCCCGTGAGTACGGCGTGCAGGCCGTCGGCATCACGCTCTCCGCGGAGCAGGCCGGTTACGCCCGCAAGCGCATCGCCGAGGCCGGGCTCACCGACCGGATCGAGATCCGGGTGCAGGACTACCGGAGCGTGGAGGACGGTCCGTACGACGCGATCTCGTCCATCGGCATGGCCGAGCACGTCGGCTCCGCCGCGTACGCGCGCTATGCCGCGCAGCTGTACGGGCTGCTGCGCCCCGGCGGCCGGCTGCTCAACCACCAGATCTCCCGGCGTCCGCTGCGGCAGGAGGACGCGTACCACGTCGACGAGTTCATCGACGCGTACGTCTTCCCCGACGGCGAGCTGGCGCCGCTCGGCGAGACCCTCGCCGCCCTGGAGCGGGCCGGGTTCGAGGCCCGCGACGTGGAGGTGCTGCGCGAGCACTACGCGCTGACCCTGCGCGCCTGGGTGCGCAATCTGGAGGCGGACTGGGAGGCGGCGGTGGCCGCTTCGTCCCCCGGGCGGGCCCGGGTCTGGCGGCTGTACATGGCCGCCTCGGCGCTGTCGTTCGAACGCAACCGCATCGGCGTGAACCAGATCCTCGCGGTGCGGACCCCGGGCTCCGGTGTCTCCGGGGTGAAGCTCCGGCCGAGAACGTGGGGATAACGCATGAAGCGTTGATGTGTTCGAGGTGACGGAGGTACGTTCGAGACCTTCGGGCTCAACGGGCGGGGTGTCGCGGCGAGTTCGCGGCACCCCGTCTCTTTGTGGCACGGAGTGTCATGAATATGCCAACCCAAGGGGGAGTTTCCCATGCGCAGCCGCAGCAGATGGCTTCTCGGCCTCGCGGCAGCAACGGGCCTCATCGTCTCCGGCACGGGCACGCCCGCCCTCGCCGACGATGCCCAGATCCAGGCGGTCACCACGACGGCCGTGTTCAACGACCCGGGCGGGAGCACCGCCGACCAGGACCGCATCCGCGACCACATCGTCGGACTGGTGAACGGGGCCGCCGCGGGCAGCTCGATCAAGGTGTCGATGTTCTCCTGGACGGACAACGTGATGACCGACGCACTGGTGGCCGCCAAGGGCCGCGGCGTCAGCGTCAAGGTCATCGTCGACTACCAGAGCTCCGTCGGCACCGGCGCCGAGTACACCCGGCTGGTGTCCGGCCTGGGCACCGACCGCGCCCAGTCCTCCTGGGTGCTGCGCTGCCCGTCGTCGCGGGCCTGCATCGGCGCCCGCTATCTGCCGAGCGACAGCGACGGGCCGATCAACCACAACAAGTTCTTCACGTTCTCCAGCACGAACGGGACGAGCAACGTGGTGGTGCAGTCCTCCGCCAACCAGACGGGCATCCAGCGCACGGACCTGTTCAACAACGCGGTCACGATCGTCGACTCCGGGCTGTACGCCATCTACAACACGTACTGGAACGACCAGCTCAAGTACGGCACCGCGGCGTCCGGGCTGAACACGTACTACCAGACGCCCGAGTCCGCGACCGGCCCGTACAAGACGTACTTCTTCCCGCGCCAGGAGCAGTCGGGAACGGAGTACAACAACAACGCTGCGACGGACACGGTCAAGCTGATCCTCGACAACGTCAGCTGCGCCTCGGGCACCGAGATCCGCATGGCCGCCAACCTCTTCACCCGCGACGAGGTGGCGTCCAAGCTCGTGTCGATGGTGAACGCCGGGTGCAAGGTGTACCTCGCCCATGACGCCTCCGACCCGGCCTCGATGAGCGACTCGGTCGAGTCGATCATCTCGGGCAAGCTCACCACCCGGGTGCAGTGCAACGAGGTGCGCACCGGTCAGGCCAACGCCGGCCTGCACTCGAAGTACTTCCTCGTCGACGGCACCTACAACGGAACCGCGAACCGGCAGCTGGTCTTCACCGGCAGCCACAACTACAGCTATCCGGCGCTGCGGGCCAACGACGAGACGCTGCTGAAGATCGAGAACTCGACCCTGTACGCGCAGTACAAGGCGAACCACGACCGGCTGATGAGCTACTGCGCGGGCTCGTGAGCCGTTGAGGGCCGGACCCCTTCGCGGGGGTCCGGCCCTCTGTGCCGATCGGTCTCCTCTACTCGCTCTTGATCGGTCTGCCTACTCGCTCGTGATCGGTCTCTCTACTCGCTCTTGATCGCGCTCAGCATGTTCAGCCGCGCCGCCCGGCGGGCCGGCCACAGTGCGGCGATCACGCCGACCAGTCCGGCCAGGGTCAGGAAGAGCGCCAGCCGGCCCCACGGCAGGACGTGGGAGTACGTCGACAGGCCGGAGTTGATGATCAGCTCGCCCACGGCCCAGCCGAGGAAGACGCCCAGGCCGATGCCCAGCACGCCGCCGAAGAGCGAGATGGTCAGCGACTCCAGCCGGACCATCCGCTTCACACCCCGGCGGTCCAGGCCCACCGCCCGCAGCATCCCGATCTCCTGCGAGCGCTCGAAGACGGACATGGCCAGCGTGTTGATGACGCCGAGCACGGCGACGACGACCGCCATGCCGAGCAGGCCGTAGAGGATGTTCAGCATCATGTTGAAGAAGCCGGCGATGCTGTCGGAGACGTCCTGCTTGTCCATCACCTGGATCGCCGGGTTGCTGCCGAGGGCCTTCTCCAGCGAGTCCTTCGTCGCGTCGCTCACGCCGTCCGCCGTCTTGACGAAGATCGCCATATCGGTCGGCCGGTCCAGGTGCGAATCGACGGCGGCGGTGTCCACCATGATCCCGCGGACCATCTCGTTGCCCTGGTAGATGCCCGAGATCCTCAGGTCGCCCTGCTGGCCGTCCTGCCACGTCACCGGGATGCTGTCGCCCAGCTTCCAGCCCTTGTCGGCGGCGGTGTCCTTGTCGACGATCGCGTTGCCGCCGGTCAGTCCGGCGAACGAGCCCGCCGTGAACTCGAAGTCGATCAGCTCGGGCGCGTCCTTGCCGCTCAGACCCGTGAGGTACTCGTCGTCGCCGTCGATCCGCACCGGCACGTTGCGCAGCGGGCTGCTCGCGGTCACGCCGTCCAGCGTGCGGACCTGCTGCTCGACCTCGGGGGAGAGGGTGCCGGAGCCGCCTGTCATACGGATCTGGTAGTCGGCCTTCATGGCGTCGGTGGCCATCTTGTCGATCGCGTTCGCCATGCTGCCGCCGATCACCGTCAGCCCGGTGACCAGGGTCAGGCCGATCATCAGCGCCGAGGCCGTCGCCGAGGTACGGCGCGGGTTGCGCACCGCGTTCTGCCGGGCGAGCGTGCCCGACACCCCGAAGACCCGCAGTACGGGGGCGGCCAGCGCGATCACCGGACGGGACAGCAGCGGGGTGAGCACGAAGACGCCGATCAGCAGCAGCGCGGCGCCGAGCCCCATCGGGGCCTTGCCGTCGTCCATGCCGGTCGCGGCGATGACCAGGGCGCCGCCCGAACCGGCCAGCAGCGAGCCGATGGTGTTGCGCACGACCAGGCTCTTGGTGGTGGCCGCCGCGTGCACGCTGCTCATCGCCGCCACCGGCGGGATCTTCGCCGCGCGGCGGGCCGGCAGCCAGGCGGCCAGCACGGTGACCACGGTGCCGACGACCAGCGAGATCAGCACGGTCGACGGCGAGATGACCAGGGGCCCGTCCGGCACGGTGGTGCCGAGCCCGGACATCGCGGACCGCAGCGCCGCCCCGATGCCCACGCCGCCGCCCAGGCCCACCAGGGAGGCGAGGGCACCGACGGCGAACGCCTCGATCAGCACCGACCGCGTGACCTGACGCCGGCTCGCACCGACCGCGCGCAGCAGGGCGAGCTCCTTGGTGCGCTGGGCGACGAGCATCGTGAAGGTGTTGGCGATCAGGAAGATGCCGACGAAGAGGGAGATGGCGGCGAAGACCAGCATCGCCGTACGGAGGTTGCTGGTGCCGTTCTTGATCGCCTCGGCCTGGTCGTCCGCGAGCTTCTGCCCGGTCTGGGCCTCCGCCTCGGCCGGCAGGATCCGCTGGGCCTGCGCCTTGAGCTGCGCCTGGGACGTGCCCTCCTTGGCGGAGAGCTCGATGGAGCTGTACTCGCCGGGCGCGGCGAAGAGCTTCTGCGCGGTCTTCGTGTCGAACAGGACCAGCGTGCCGCCCGCGGCGACGTTGCCGTCGTCGGTGGTGAAGATGCCGGTGATCCGCTCCTCCCGCACGGGCCCGTCCACGGACATCCGCGCGGTGTCGCCGACCTCGTAGCCGGCGCGGTCGGCGGTCTTGGCGTCGATGGCGATCTCACCCGCGGTGTCGGGCGCCTCGCCCTCCTTCATCGGGTAGCGGGCGTCGTCGGTGCCGTAGTAGTTGGCGCCGGTGGTCGACCACCCCTGCCCGATGAGCTTGCCCTTCTTGTCGGCCAGCGCCGCGAACCCCGAGACCACACCGGTCGCGTGCTCGGCACCGGGCAGCGCGGCCGCCTCGTCCAGCAACCCCTGCGTGAGCGCGGGCGCCCGCCCCGGCCGCCCCTCGTCGGCGTCGTCGTCCGGCCGCAGCTGGACGTCGACGTGGTCGTAGCCCTTCTCGGCGCTCTTGGTGTACGCGTCGGAGACGGTCGAGGTGAACACCAGCGTGCCGGCGACGAAGGCGACGCCGAGGAGGACGGCGAGGACCGTCATCAGGAGGCGGGCCTTGTGCGCTAGTACGTTGCGCAGCGCGGTACGGAGCATCTTTCTTCCCGGGTTTGGTGGGTGGGTGGGGTGGTCGGTGTGCGTTGGGTGGCCGGCGCCGCCCGCGCCTTCGGCGCGGGATTGCCCCCACCCACACGCCACCCGTTACGGGCTGCCTTGCCTGACGCCGGCGCCTGGGGGTGCGGGCTCGCCCGGCGATGCGGGCGGGCGGTTGTCGGGTGGTGACCGGGGTGGTTTGGGCGGCGGGCTGTCGGTCGGTGACCGTGGTGGTTCGGGTGGCGGGTTGTCGGTCGGTTGCCCTGTGGTGAGGGGGTGGTGGACGGTTGTCGTTCTGATTCGAAGTGCTTCTGCGGCCCCAAGGGGCCTTGCCGGGCGGAGCGCGGGGGGACGGCGCCAAGGCGCCGCCCAGCGAACGGCTCCGCTGGCGCTCCGCCGGATACGGAGTTGTGCGGCTCCGCTGCGCTCCGCCGGCTGATGCGTAGCGAACGGCTCCGCTGCGCTCCGCCGAGGGACACCGATGCTGACCCGGCGGGGCCGCACCGGCTCCGCTGCGCTCCGCCGGCAAAGCGCCCCTTCGCGGCGTGACCGCAGCGCCACTCCAGCCCGTCCGGCGTTTGAGGACTGAGGCGCGCAGCGCCGAACCGCGCCGCAGGCGCCAGCGGCACCGGACGTTTGCAGCGGGACCGCAGCACCCCCTCAGCCCGTCCGGCGTTTGAGGACTGAGGCGCGCAGCGCCGAATCGCGCCGCAGGCGCCAGCGGCACGGCACGTTTGCAGCGGGACCGCAGCACCCCCTCAGCCCGTCCGGCGTTTGAGGACTGAGGCGCGAAGCGCCGAATCGCGCCGCAGGCGCCAGCGGCACCGCACGCTTGCAGCGCGACCGCAGCACCACCCCGGGGCCCGGGGGCGCAGCCCCACCACGGCGGGAGCCGACCACGGGGTCACCCGAAGAACGGCCGCGTCAGACGACGCGGCCCTTCGCGTCGAAGCGCTTCATCCGATCCAGCACCGCGTCCGCCGTAGGCGACCGCAGCTCATCCACGATCCGCCCGTCCGCGAGGAACACCACCCGGTCCGCGTACGACGCGGCGACGGGATCGTGCGTGACCATGACGACCGTCTGCCCCAGCCCCCGCACGGAGTTGCGGAGGAAGCCGAGGACCTCCGCCCCCGACCGGGAGTCGAGGTTGCCCGTCGGCTCGTCCGCGAAGATGATCTCCGGCCGGGCCGCGAGCGCCCGGGCGACCGCGACGCGTTGCTGCTGGCCGCCCGACAGCTGGCTCGGGCGGTGCTTGAGGCGGTCCGCGAGGCCGACCGTGTCCACGACCTTCCCGAGCCAGTCCTGGTCCGCCTTGCGGCCCGCGATGTCCATGGGCAGCGTGATGTTCTCGATCGCGTTGAGCGTCGGCAGCAGGTTGAACGCCTGGAAGATGAAGCCGATCTTGTCGCGGCGCAGCCGCGTGAGGTGCTTGTCCTTCAGCCCCGTCAACTCCGTCTCCCCGATCCGGGCGGAGCCGGCGGACACCGTGTCGAGCCCGGCCATGCAGTGCATGAGCGTCGACTTGCCGGAGCCGGACGGCCCCATGATCGCGGTGAACTCACCGCGGGCGAACGCCACGGACACCGAGTCGAGCGCGACCACCTGGGTCTCGCCGGCGCCGTAGACCTTCGTCAGGTCCGTGGCGACGGCGGCCGGGGCGGGCCGGCCTGCGGAAGGGGCGGCGGCGGGAACGCCGGGGGTCATCGTGGTCACGGCGGCGGGCTCCTGTCGGGGCGGCGGGGTTTCTTTTCGGTCCCGTCCATGCTCCCGTTCCGCCCGCCTCCTGGGATCAGACCAGGTTCCCGTATCCGGGGCAGCCTTAGGAGGTACGCAGGGTGCGCGAGGTCATCCCAGGGTATGACCGGGCCCCCGGCATCACCCGGTTTCCCGTATGGCTCCGATACAGCCTGACAAGCCGTGAAAACAAGCCAACATCAGTCCGACGGTGCCCAGTTCGAACCCTGTTCGCGGATAGTCTGGTTACGCGCCAGGGGTGAACCGTACGCGCAGCGTACGGATCGTCTTGCCGCGACCGAGGGTATGCCCGGATGGTGGAAAGCAGACACGGCGACCTTAAAAGTCGCTGGCCTTCGGGCCGTGCCGGTTCAAGTCCGGCTCCGGGCACCCCTCGCCGCACCCCCCGGGGGCTGGGGGATGGCCGGGTCCTAGTGAGATCTTCCGGGTGTCCGGGAGCGCCGTGAGCACCTTCTCCTAGGATCCGGCCTGTCGCGCCCCCCGGCTTCGCGTACGTCCGGCACCGGCGCCCGGCATGCCACGGGGCGGGCCGCCGGCGCTCGGGAATGCCGGCGGCCCGCCCCGTACAGGCGGGTCCTCAGAAGACGCCGCGGGCCGAGTCGCCCAGCGAGCGGACCGTGCCGCCGGCGCCCTGGGCGACCTCGCGGACGGTCTTGCCCGCGCTCTGCGCCGTGCGGCGGACCAGGTCGGCCGCGCCGCCGGACTTGCTCTTGGCGTCGTCCAGCTGGGCCGTCGGCAGGCCGCCGGCGATGCCGGGCAGGGCCGCACCGTGGTGGTCCATCACCGGGAGGGACGCCTCGTCCATTCCCGAGACCGGAGCCATCGGGGCCTCGGGCACCGGGGTCGCGCCGGCGGCGGTGGCGGTCATGCCCACGACGAGGGCGGCCAGTGCCGATGCTGCCGCAGCCTTCTTCGCATTCATCCTTTTGTCCTCTCACTGCACGTCAGGCGGGTGCCGCCCGGTCCAATCTCGCAACGAACCCCATAGACGTTGGTATCGGGGGTAATCGGCCTATCACCCGGAGTGCGCAGTGTGGTCGGATTGCCCGAGTATCTCGGTTTGGCCGCATATCAGGGAGAACCCTTAGGTAAAGATCCGCCTTGGGGCTGGCGCTTTACCTTTGCCTAACCATTACTCTTGTCGTCAGTACTCGGATTCGGGCCGCACAGCGGCCATGGAGGAGTGAGATGAGGAGCAGCAACCCGGTCTTCTCGCGACGTGGGTTCAGCCGCGACGGCGGCGCAGCGGGCTTCGGCACGCAGCCGCAGGCCGGGGGCCCCGGGGTCACCACAGCCGGCAACCCGTACGCGCAGCAGCCGTCCGCCAACCCGTACGCCAGCAACCCCTACGCCCCGGCCCCCGCCGGCCAGCAGCAGGGTGACTGGGCGCCGTACGCCGCCCCCGCCGGCACCCGGATGACGATGGACGACGTCGTCAGCCGCACCGGCATGACGCTCGGCCTGGTGATCGTCGGCGCCGCCGCCGCGTGGATCATGGAGCTGCCGCTGGGCATCGCCATCGTCGCCGGTCTGGTCGCGATGGTCCTGGCGCTCGTGCAGTCCTTCAAGCGCAAGCCCGTGCCGGCGCTGATCCTGACCTACGCCGCGCTCGAGGGCCTCTTCCTCGGCGCGATCAGCAGCCTCTACAACGAGGCGGCCGAAGGCGCCCCGATGCAGGCCGTGCTGGGCACCATCGCGGTGTTCGTCGGCGTGCTGGTGGCCTACAAGACGCGGATCATCCGCGTCAACGCCCGCTTCCAGCGCTTCGTGCTGGCCGCGGCGATCGGCTTCATCCTGCTGACCGCCGTGAACCTGCTGTTCGCCGTCATCGGCGGCGGCGACGGCCTCGGCTTCCGCAGCGGCGGCCTGGGCATCGTGTTCGGCATCATCGGTGTGCTGATCGGCGCGCTGTTCCTGGCCCTGGACTTCAAGCAGGTCGAGGACGGCATCGCCTACGGCGCCCCGCGTGAGGAGTCCTGGCTGGCGGCCTTCGGTCTGACCCTGACCCTGGTCTGGATCTACACCGAGCTGCTGCGCCTGGTCTATCTGCTGCAGAGCAGCGACTGACGTGAAGATGCCGCCGCGTCCGCGGCGGCAATAGCGAGGACCCGGTCCCGAGGCCTTACGGCCCCGGAGCCGGGTCCTTCGTCGTATCCCGTCCTTCCGGGGGGCGCTTCCCAGCCTGCTCTAGAGCAGCCGGCGCGCGGCCCGCCTCATGTCGTACTCGTGGATGATCGCTTTGGCGTGGCCGTACGCGAGGTCGTGTTCGTGGCGAAGCCAGCTCACCTTCTCCTCGAAGCGGAGGAAGCAGGGGCCTTCTTCGACGGTGCGCATCCAGTCGGCCACTTCGCGGCCGGTGCAGTGGGGGATGCGGGAGAGCAGGTTCTTGTGGGTTTCCTCGGAGAAGGAAAGTTGGGACATCGGCGCCTCCGGGCCGTTTGATAAGCAGTCCTTCTACGCACCGTGCCTGAGCATTCAGCCGTTGGCAACCATCAGGGGCGTACGGTCTTGCGGAGTGCGCCCCCGGCTTCGGGCTACGCTCGCCGTGTGCTCGATGTGAACCCGCTGATGACCGCCGTTGACCGGCTCGCCGACCGGTTGCGCTCACTTCCCGAGAGCAGGCTCCGGCAGGGCGCGGCCGCCGAGGGCCTGGCGCTCGCGCGCGAACTCACGGCACGCGCCCAGCGGATGGAGTCCCCGGCCCGCCCGCCGCACGTCATGCCCGACGCGGGCCTGTTCGCCGTGGGCGACCAGGTGGCCGTCGCCGGCCACGACCTCGCGGAAGCACTGCGCGCCGCCCCCGGCGATGCGGGGACGGCGCGGGAGGCCGAGGAGGCCGTCGGGCTGGTACGGCGGTGCGCGGAGCGGATCGGGTGAGGTCCGGGGGAGCGTGTTGGCTTCGCCCTCAGAGAGACGCGATGACCCGGTCCGCGAGGACGTACACGCTCTCCTCGCCGCAGGCGAAGGTCAGCGCGAAGGCGCCCGATACCGCCGAGCCGCCCAGCAGTACCGGCACCGTGCCCTCGTGCAGGGCGCCGGCGAGGCGCTCCGCGGTGTCGCGGTGGCCGGGGGAGAGGCACAGGGTCGTGCCGTCGGCGAAGACGTACACGTCGAGCGTGCCCATCGGGCCGGGGCGGACGTCGACCAGCGGGGTGCGCAGGTCGGAGAGGTCCTCCAGCCGGGCCACCGTGCGCTCGTGGTCGGCGATCGCCGGGGCGCCGTGCGGCTTGAAGTCCGGGTGCGAGGGGTGGCGGCGGCGGGCCGCCGCCAGCTCCGCGGACTCGGCGGTGCTCTCCGCGTCGGTCGCCTCGGGGACCTCGGCGTACGGGGCGTCCGCCAGCTCCGCGTCGATCAGCGGCTCGATGCCGGCCAGGGCGGCCAGATCGGTCTGGCTCGGTATGAAGACGGGGCTGTCGAAGCCGCCCACGCCGGCCAGTCCGCCGAAGAGCGGGCCGTCGACGTCGCCGCGGGCCTCCTGCTCGGCCCAGAACGCGCGGGCCTCGGCGAGCTCGCGCTCCCGCTCGTCGGCCAGGGCCTCGGCGACGGCGGTCCGTATCTCGTCCGCGGGGATGGAACGGGGGGTGGGGACCTCGCCGCCGCGCGGGCGGGTGGCCGAGGGCTCGCGCTGGACCTCGGCGCGCAGCTCGGCGACCTCGCGCCGCAGGCCGCGCAGCGTGCGCAGGGCGGCGCCGCCGAATGCGGCACCCGTCGCCGCGATCAGCAGGAGGGCGGCGATACCGAGGTTTGTGGCGCTCACTGGCTGTACTCCTGTAGCTGTCGGGTCCCCCATGTTCTACCTCAGCCTGCCAAAGGCGGGTAGTCCGTCCCCAGAGCGAAAAGGCACGAATCGGACAGGACTTTTGTCCTGTCCGATTCTGGTGGGGATGGTGTGCCCAGGTCGGGGGTTTGGGCTTATCGGTGGTCCCGGACCGGGATTCGTGTTCTGTTCGTAATCCCGGTCCGGGACGGGTCGGGCGGGTCGGGCGGGTCGGGCCTGTGGGTCGGGTGGGCCCTGTGGGCCGGGTCCGGTGGGTGGGGTCCGGGGCGGGCCGTCCGGTCCCGGGCGCTCAGGTCGTCAGCTGAGGCGCTCGATGACCATCGCCATGCCCTGGCCGCCGCCCACGCACATCGTCTCCAGGCCGAACTGCTTGTCGTGCCACTGGAGGCTGTTGATCAGCGTGGTCGTGATGCGGGCGCCCGTCATGCCGAAGGGGTGGCCCACGGCGATCGCGCCGCCGTTGACGTTCAGCTTGTCCAGGTCGATGCCCAGGTCCCGGTAGGAGGGGATGACCTGCGCGGCGAAGGCCTCGTTGATCTCGACCAGGTCGATGTCGGAGATCGACAGGCCGGCGCGCTTCAGCGCCTGCTTGCTGGCCTCCACGGGGCCGAGGCCCATGATCTCCGGGGACAGGCCGGAGACGCCGGTCGAGACGATCCGGGCCAGCGGCGTCAGGCCCAGCTCGCGGGCCTTGGTGTCGGACATGATGACGAGCGCCGCGGCGCCGTCGTTCAGCGGGCAGCAGTTGCCGGCCGTGACCCGGCCGTCGGGGCGGAAGACGGGCTTCAGGCCCTGCACGCCCTCCAGCGTGACGCCCGCGCGCGGGCCGTCGTCGGCGGTGACGACCGTGCCGTCCGGGAGGGTCACCGGGGTGATCTCGCGGGCCCAGAAGCCGTCGGCGATGGCCTTCTCGGCGAGGTTCTGCGACCGTACGCCGAACTCGTCCATGTCCTGGCGGGTGACGCCCTTCAGCCGCGCGAGGTTCTCGGCGGTCTGGCCCATCGCGATGTAGACGTCCGGCACCTTGCCGTCCTCGCGCGGGTCGTGCCACGCGTCGGCGCCCTGCTCGGCCGTCGTCTTCGTACGGGCCTCGGCCTCGGCGAAGAGCGGGTTGTGGGTGTCGGGCAGGCCGTCCGAGGAGCCCTTGAAGAAGCGGGAGACGGTCTCGACGCCGGCGGAGATGAAGACGTCGCCCTCGCCGGCCTTGATGGCGTGCAGCGCCATGCGGGTGGTCTGCAGGGAGGACGAGCAGTAGCGGGTGATCGTGCAGCCCGGCAGGTGGTCCATGCCCAGCTGTACGGCGACCACGCGGCCCAGGTTGTGGCCCTGCTCGCCGCCGGGGAGGCCGCAGCCGAGCATCAGGTCGTCGATGTCGTGCGGGTCCAGCCCCGGCACCTTGGCCAGGGCGGCCTGCACGATCTGCGTCGTCAGGTCGTCCGGACGGATGTCCTTCAGTGAACCCTTACCGGCGCGGCCGATGGGGGAGCGGGCGGCGGAGACAATCACGGCTTCGGGCATCACGGCTCCAGGAGGCGGGAGGGTCGGGTCATCCTCCCCGGAAGCTACCCGGGCGTATGTACGGGGTCACGTGTCGGGGGCTGTGACGCGGGTCGCACTTTCTGAGCGCTTGCTTAGTTGTTGTTGTTGTTGTTGTGGGGTGGTGTGGTCCGGTTGCTCTGTGGCTGGGGGGTGGTGGGCGGTTGTCTGTGCGGATCGAAGTGATTCTGCGGCCCCAAGGGGCCTTGCCGGGCGGAGCGCGGGGGGACGGCGCCATGGCGCCGCCCAGTGAACGGCTCCGCTGCGCTGCGCCGGGGTATGCCTGCGGTGACCCGGCGTGGCTGCGCCGACTCCGCTGCGCTGCGCCGTCCGGATGCGAAGCGATCGGCTCCGCTGGCGCTCCGCCGAGGGATGCCGGTGGTGGCCCGGTGGGGCTGTGTCGGCTCCGCTGCGCTGCGCCGACGTGCGCCTGCGCCCTCCCAGCCCGTCCGGCGTTTGAGGACTGAGGCGCGGAGCGCCGAATCGCGCCGCAGGCGCCGGCGCAGACCGCACCGGAAGCCGTACTGGCGGGGACCGCCGCACCCCGGCGCAGCCGCGCCAGGGGCGGGACGACGGCGGTCCCCGCGGGACGCGGGCCCGGGGTCAGGGCCCCTGGCCTCCGCGTCCTGGCGACCAGGGAGGTCCGGGAGCCGCTCCGGAGGTCCTTGGCGCCGTATCGGGTGTCGGTGTCGTCCTTCCGACAAACCCCAATGTGCCGGAGCCGTGTTAACCGCGTGCTGCGCCCGCGTGACGGGTGCGTACCAGTTCCGGCGCACAAAGCGCACCCGGTGCGCGCGGCGCACCCGACGCGCCCCCGCGAAGCCCTCAGTCCCAGTCCGACTCCGACTTCTTCCGGTCCGCGCGCCGCGGCCAGCGCCAGCCCACGTGCAGGGCGTTGACGCCGACGATGCCCGCCCACGCCACCAGCAGGCCGCTGAGGCCCTCCGTACCCGCTCCGATCGCCGAGAGCGGAACGGCCAGCACCATCGTCACCGTGGCGAAGCCGTAGCGTTCGGCGTACGTGCTGTCCCCGCTCCGCGCGGGCGTCCCCGTGCCGCGTGCGACGACCATCTGCTGTTCCGCGGCCTGGCGCCGCATCCGCTGGTCGATGCTGCCGTCGATCCGGTCCTGCACCTTCTCGAGGAAGCCGTCCACCAGCTCGTCCTCGTACTCCGGCCCGAGTTCCCTGCGCGCGTGCAGGGTGGCGTTGAGTTCCTTCTTGATCTCCGGGTCCCGCGTCATGCCACCAAGGTAAGGATCCGGCGGGGCCCCGCACAGTGGGGGTAGCCCCCCTTTCGCTGGGCCGGGCGGGTGCCTCTTGCCGGACTGCATAGATTCATGCAGAGTCTGAGCATGGTGAATACGTGGAGCGTGTGGTGACCGACGCCGGGGCGCGGCTGCAGAAGCTGTTCGAGGGGCACCGGCTGACCCCGACACAGCGGCGGATCGCGCACTGCATGGTGAGGCGGGCCGCCGACGCCCCCTTCCTGTCCAGCGTCGAGCTGGCCGAGCTGGCGGGCGTGAGCCAGCCCTCGGTCACCCGCTTCGCGGTGGCACTCGGCTTCGACGGCTACCCCGCTCTGCGGCGGCATCTGCGGGAGGCCCTTCCCGGGGAGCCGGCCGACGCCGCCGGTGCCGGGCTCAACGAGTACCAGCAGGCCGTACACGCCGAGATCGAGAACCTGCGGCGGCTCTCCGCCTCGCTGGCGGACGTCTCCCAGGTGCAGCGCGCCGGGCGGCTGCTCGGCGCCTCGCGCCCGCTGCCGGTGCTGGGGCTGCGCGCCGCGGCCGCGCAGGCGCGGGGCTTCGCCTACTTCGCCGGGAAGGTGCACCCCGACGTACGGCTGCTCGACGAGGGCGGCTCGATGCTCACCGACCGGATCGAGTCCGCCGCCCGGGCGGGGGCCAGTGCACTGCTGTGCTTCTCGCTGCCCCGGCATCCGCGCGAGGTCGTCTCCGCGCTGGAGTGCGCGCGCGGGGCGGGGCTGGAGATCATCGGGGTCGCCGACAGCACGTTCGCGCCGGTCGCCCAGCACTGCGACGTGCTGCTGCCCGCGGCCGTCGGCACGGGGCTCGCGTTCGACACGGCGTGCGCGCCGATGCTGCTGGGGCGGGTGCTGCTGGAGGCGATGTGCGACGCGCTGCCCGACGCCCAGGCCCGGCTCGAGGCGTTCGACGCGCGGGCCGCCTCGCGGGGGCTGTTCCTCGACTGACGCCCGCCGGGCCCGGGTTCACGGGCGCGGAGTTTGTCAGGGCTAATGCGATTCTCATCAACCGTCGGTAGCCTCCGGCCGCAGAGGCGTTTGGGAGTCGTTCGCGCGGAGGTGGGGCGTGGCACGCGGCGGTGTGGAGGCACTGGCGAGGGTGGCGGTGCTGGTACGGGCGGGGGCTTCCCCGTTGTTCTTGCTGGGGCTGGTCGCCGGAGGGGTCGGCGGCTTCGTGCCGGGGATCACCGGGCGGTGGATCGGCGTGTACGCGGGCGCGGCGCTGTTCCTGGTGGTCGCGGTGGTCGTCTTCTTCGTACGACGTGGAAGGTACGTGCAGTTGGCCGCCGGCGCCGAGCGCGCGCAGCGGTCGGTCATCCTGCAGGACCGCGCGGTCACCGTGCGCGCCTGGCGCAGCCGGCACCGGTGGTGGCTGCTGGCGGCCTTCCTGGCCGCCGTCGGCGCGAACTTCGCCGTACCGGGCGCCCTCGGGCTCGCCCTCGCGGGCGCGGGCGCCGGGCTGTGGGCCAAGTCGCTGTGGCTCGGCGGGCGCGAGCGCGGCGCGGAGGAGCTGCTGTGGGTCAGCCCGGACGCGGGCAGCCGCCGCGGCGGCCCCGCCGGGAAGCACGTCGAGTCGTACCGTACGACGGGCATCGGCGCCGGCGACGCGAAGCCGGGCGGCACGCGGCGGCCCAAGGCGGGGGCGGGCGCGCGGCGTTGAGTCCGCACCCGCGCGGCGTTGAGTGCGCGCGGGCGGTGCGGCGCCGGGGTCCGGGTGTCCTCGCGTAGATTCGCCGGGTGCGCTACGACGACTTCCTGACGACCGCGGAACTGCTCGCCGACCCCGGCCTCGGGCCGGAGGTCCACCAGGGCCTGGCCCGGGCCGCCGGCCGCGAGCCCCGGCTCTGGCGCGGGGAGGTGCCCGCCGGCGCGTTCGTGTACGTCGGCCACGGGCTGCCCGCGGCCCTGCGCACGGACGGCCTGCGCTGGTTCCACAGCACGTTCGCCGGCAACGACGCCGTCCTGCGCGGCGGCGACTGGCCGCCCGGCGCCCTGCTCACCCGTACCGTCGGCCGGATGACCGAGCGGATCGCCCAGTACGTGCTGGGCTGGGTGCTCGCCGACGCCCAGTACGTGCCGGAGTACGTGGACCGCCAGGCCCGCGCCGAGTGGCGGTGCGTCCCCGGCGAGCTGGTGGCGGGCCGGCTCGCGGTGGTGCACGGCACGGGCCGCATCGGCTCGGCGGTCGGCGCGCTGCTGGGCCGCGTCGGCGTGCGGACCGTCGGCGTCGCCCGCAGGCCGCGGCCCGTCGAGGGCTTCGCCGAGGTGGTCGACGCGGAGCGGGCCGACTCCCTGCTCGGCGAGGCGTCGTGGATCGTCAACGTCCTCCCGCTGACCCCGCAGACCGAGGGCTACTTCGACGCCCGCCGCTTCGGCGCGATGCGCGGGGCGATGTACGTCAACGTCGGGCGGGGTGCGACGACGGACCTGGCCGCCCTGGAGGCGGCCCTGGAGGCGGGAAGGGTCCGCCGGGCGGTGCTCGACGTCGTACCGGACGAGCCGGCGGACCCGGACGCCCTGTGCTGGCGCCTGCCGCACACGGTGGTGACCTCGCACTCGGCGGGCATCACGGCGGACGAGGACGTCGTCGCCGACTTCGCCGCGTGCCTCGCGGCCCTGCGCGAGGGCCGCCGGCCGGAGCTGACGGTGGACGTGGGGGCGGGTTACTAGCCTCGTCCGTCCGCCCGGGCCGCGGCGATCCGCAGCGCGCCCTCGTGCAGGGCCATCGCCTGCGCCGCGCGTGCGCGGCCCGCGATCCGCAGTGCGCCCGCGCCGTCGAACGCCTGCGTGTGCAGCCGGAAGCGCTCCGGCCGCGGGACCTCCACCGTGCGCAGCCGCCAGGGCGCCTCGGGCGAGGCGCCGGGGAGCGGCACGGCCAGGAGGGCGAGGGCGGTGGCAGCACGCCGTACACCGAACTTCGCGTGCTCGGCCCGGTATTCGGCCAGCACGAGTCCGGCCTCCGACGGGCGGGTGCCGCTCGGCGGTGTGGGGGGCGCGGGCGGCGCGGCCTGCCCCTCGCGTGCCGCAGCGCGTGTCTCCCCGGGCTCCATCTCCCTCATCCGGGCGGCGAACCACGGTGCCAGCTCCGTACCGCCCCGGGTGATCCAGCCCTCGACCAGCTCCCGGAACGCGGCCTCACGACCTCTCCGGGACGCGTCGAGCACGCCCGATCCGCTGCCGGCGAAGGCGCGGCACAGTCCCTCGACCGGTGTGGTCGCGGCCTCGGAAGGGACGCGGACCATGCGGATCTCGATCACCGCCCGGTGCAGCAGCCGCGCCGCGGCGGTGGCCGCCGGAGTCAGCCGGCCGCGCGGTGGCGAAGGTTCGCGCCGGCGGCGGTACCCGCGCGCCGGCACGAGGGCGTCCGCCCGGCGGCCGGCCGCCGACTGATGCCAGTACGGATCGTCGAGGCACCCGTGTCCCCGTGCGGCCCTCAGCAGCCCTGCACGCCCCAGGCCCAGCACCACGTGGTCTGCCGTGCAGGCGAGATCCGCCCCGGTGGCGTCCGTGCTGTCGAGGGACACCTCCTCCACCCCCTCCAGCCACAGCGCCAGCACCGCCGGGTCGTCCGCCCGGGTGTCGAAGGCGCGCGGTACGGACAGAGTCACCGCGGCTGTCAGCCTGTCGCCCCGCCGCTCCACCGTCGCGGAGCGCAGCACCGCCCCGGACAGCTCGTATCCGGAGGCCAGTTCCGCGGCCCACGACTGCGTCAGCGGCTCCGGCGACGGAACGACGACCCCGCGGTAGTCGCGGAATGCGGGCCCCGGCATGGGGACGGGCAGCAGCAGCCCCTCCGCCGGGTGTCTGGCGCGGGCCGACTGCTCCGCCACCCACCGCCACCGCTCCGGCCCGAGGTCCGCCATCCAGCGCAGAGCCCTGGTGGCGCGGCGCTCCCCGACCCAGGGGGTGCGTGCCGTGGCCGCGCGGAAGAAGGGGAAGGTGTTGTTGTCCCAGACGTCGGCGACGGCCCGGACGGTCTCCCGGTCGAAGCGCCGCGCGTCGGCGGCGGCCTCCCCCATGAGCGTCCATGAACGGTCCAGCAGCGCTGCCATACCGGTCAGCGCTGAGCCCTCCGCGACGGCCACGACGCCCTCCCCCTCCGTAGAGGTGTCAAGGATGCCCGGTCGCCCGGGGCCTTCACAGCCCCGTGAGCGCGTCCCCGTACGCGCCGCCCGACTCCGCGACGATCTCGGTCAGCGACTGCGGGCGGCGCAGGCGGGCGAAGCGGACCGTGTCCGTGGCCGGGTCGGCGGTGAAGCCGTAGACGCCGGGGCGGGCGAGGCTGTTGTAGGAGAACGGGGTGGAGAAGTAGTACGCCCCCGTGTCCAGCAGTGCCACGTGGTCGCCCGCCGCCAGGCGCGGCAGCGCGCGGTCGCGGGCGACGAGGTCCCCCGCGAAGCAGGCCGGGCCGGCGACGTCCTGGGCGACCGGGGCGCCGGTCTTCGGCACGCCCTTCGCGTCGTACGCCGTGACGCGCAGCGGCCACGCCTCGGGGGCGAAGACCGTGCGCACCGCCACCTGGACGCCCGCGTGCGTCACCGCGATGGGCCGGCCGCCGGCCGACTTGGCGTACTCCACCCGGGCCAGGACCGTGCCGGCCTTGGCGAGCAGTGCCCGGCCGAACTCCGTGACCAGGCCGTACGCGCCGGAGAACAGGCCGGGGACCTCGCGCCGCAGGAGCTGGGCGTAGTCGGTGAACGACGGCGTCACCTCGTCGGAGGTGAAGTTGACCGGGAGGCCGCCGCCGATGTCGAGGGTCGTGATCTGGCGGCGGCCCGCCGCCTCGTTGATCTCCTCGGCGAGGGCGTACAGCTCCCGCACGCCCGCCGCCATCAGCTCCAGCGGGATGCCCTGGGAGCCGGTGTGGTTGTGCAGGGTGGTGAGCCAGGGGCGGTCGAGGTAGGCGCGTACGACCCAGTCGCGGGCGCCCGGATCGCGCAGCGCGACGCCGAACTTCGAGGTGGCGGTGGCCGTCGACATCGCGTCGATGGCGCCCGCGCCCAGCTGCGGGTTGACCCGGATGCCGATCGGGGAGCTGGTCATGGCGTCCGCCATCAGCGCGTCCAGGCGTGTCAGCTCCTCGGGGTTGTCCGCGTTCACGGCGATGCCCAGCGCCAGCGCCTGGCGCAGCTCGGCGTGCGTCTTGGCCGGGGAGTCGAAGACGGTACGGGACGAGGCGACGCCCGCCGCCCGCGCCAGGGCCAGCTCGCCGGGGCTGGCGACCTCGGCTCCGACGCCCTCCGCGTCGAGCAGCCGCAGGACGGGTACGAGGGAGGCGGCCTTCACCGCGAAGGCGTGCAGGATCCGCTGGCCGGGCGCGGCGACCTCGGCGAAGGCCCCGTGCAGCGCACGGGCCGACTCGCGCACCGCGTCGGCGTCCAGCAGCGCGGCGACCGGCTCGTCGTCGGAGACCAGGCCCTCGGCTACGGCGGCCCGTACGGCCGTCTCGCGACGGGCTGCGAGGAGGTCATGGGGCGCCGGGAGGGTGTGTTCGAGAGCCATGCCGGAAGTCAATCACCCGGTGGTGGATCGCGCGGAAGGACGTCCAAAGTATGGACAGAACCGGCCAATTCTGTCAGAGGTCTAGACCACTAGTGATCGTGCGGCCCGCCGTGACGGCCGCGACCCGGACCCCGGGTGTGTTGACTGAAAGTATTCAGCGAGGAAGGATGTGCAGCGGATCATTCAGTCGGACGACGTCAGGGAGGACGGCGCCATGTCAGGACCCAGGCCCGTGCGGGCTCCGCGCGGTACGGAGCTGAGCGCCCAGGGATGGCAGCAGGAAGCCGCCCTGCGCATGCTGCAGAACAATCTCGACCCGGAGGTCGCGGAGCACCCGGACAAGCTCGTCGTCTACGGCGGCACCGGCAAGGCGGCCCGCGACTGGCGGTCCTTCGACGCCATGGTGCGCACCCTCCAGGGGCTCAGGCAGGACGAGACCATGCTGGTCCAGTCCGGCCGCCCGGTCGGCGTGATGCAGACCCACGAGTGGGCCCCGCGCGTGCTGATCGCCAACTCCAACCTGGTCGGCGACTGGGCCAACTGGGAGGAGTTCCGCCGGCTGGAGGCCCTGGGCCTGACCATGTACGGCCAGATGACCGCGGGCTCGTGGATCTACATCGGCACGCAGGGCATCCTGCAGGGCACGTACGAGACCTTCGCCGCGGTCGCCGCCAAGCGCTTCGGCGGCACGCTCGCCGGGACGATCACCCTGACCGCCGGCCTCGGCGGCATGGGCGGCGCCCAGCCGCTGGCCGTCACGATGAACGACGGCGTCGCCATCTGCATCGACTGCGACCCGCGCGCCATCGACCGCCGGATCGAGCACCGCTACCTGGACGTGAAGGCCGACAGCCTCAGCCACGCCCTGCAGCTCGCCGAGGAGGCCAAGGCGCAGCGCAAGCCGCTCTCCATCGGCGTGCTGGGCAACGCCGCCGAGCTGCTGCCGCAGCTGCTCGCGATGGGCGCGCCCATCGACATCGTCACCGACCAGACCTCCGCCCACGACCCGCTGGCGTACCTGCCGCTCGGGATCGACTTCGACGATATGGCGGACGCCGCCGCCAAGGACCCGGCCGGCTTCACCACGAAGGCCCGCGAGTCCATGGCCCGGCACGTCGAGGCCATGGTCGGCTTCATGGACGCGGGCGCCGAGGTCTTCGACTACGGCAACTCCATCCGCGGCGAGGCCCAGCTGGCCGGCTACGACCGGGCGTTCGCGTTCCCCGGCTTCGTCCCGGCGTACATCCGGCCGCTGTTCTGCGAGGGCAAGGGCCCCTTCCGCTGGGCGGCGCTGTCCGGTGAGGCCTCCGACATCCACAAGACGGACAAGGCGATCCTCGAGCTCTTCCCCGAGAACGAGTCCCTCGCCCGGTGGATCAAGATGGCCGGCGAGCGCGTCCACTTCCAGGGCCTGCCCGCCCGGATCTGCTGGCTCGGCTACGGCGAGCGCGACAAGGCCGGTGAGCGCTTCAACGAGATGGTCGCCGACGGCACGCTGAAGGCCCCCGTCGTCATCGGCCGCGACCACCTCGACTGCGGCTCGGTGGCCTCCCCGTACCGCGAGACCGAGGCCATGCTCGACGGCTCCGACGCCATCGCCGACTGGCCGCTGCTCAACGCCATGGTCAACGTGGCCTCCGGCGCCTCCTGGGTGTCCCTGCACCACGGCGGCGGCGTCGGCATGGGCCGCTCCATCCACGCCGGCCAGGTCACCGTCGCCGACGGTACGGCGCTGGCGGGCGAGAAGATCCGCCGAGTGCTGACGAACGACCCCGGCATGGGCGTCATCCGGCACGTCGACGCCGGCTACGAGCGGGCCGACGAGGTCGCCGCCGAGCGGGACGTGCGGGTGCCGATGCGTGAGGGCGACGATCGGTGAGTTCCACGTTCCACAGCATGTGGGCGGGGCTGCTGCCGATCGGCCGCAGCTCCGCCTCCGGCGGCTACCGCCGCTTCGCCTGGACCCCGGCCGACGCGGACTGCCGGCTGTGGTTCCAGGCCCAGGCGGAGGCCCGCGGACTGTTCTACGAGGTGGACCGCAACGGCAACCAGTGGGCCTGGCTCGGTGACCCCTCCCGCGGGGACGCCGTGGTCACCGGTTCGCACCTGGACTCCGTGCCGGACGGCGGCGCCTTCGACGGTCCGCTGGGCGTCGTCTCCGCCTTCGCCGCGCTGGACGAGCTGCGGCGGCGCGGCGTCGTCTTCGCCAAGCCCTTCGGCATCGTCAACTTCGGTGACGAGGAGGGCGCCCGCTTCGGGCTGGCCTGCGTCGGCTCGCGGCTCACCGCCGGGCAGCTGAGCGTCGAGCAGGCGCACGAGCTGCGCGACGCGGACGGCATCACGCTGCCCCAGGCGATGGAGAAGGCGGGTTACGACGCCTCCGCCATCGGCGCGGACCCGGAACGGCTCGCCCGTATCGGCGCGTTCGTCGAGCTGCACGTCGAGCAGGGCGTGGCCCTGGCGGCTCTGTCCGACAGCGGCTCCGCCGCGGGGCCGCACGCGGTGGGCGTCGCCTCCGCGATCTGGCCGCACGGGCGCTGGCGCTTCGACTTCCGCGGCGAGGCGAACCACGCGGGGACGACCCGGATGGAGGACCGCCGGGACCCCATGCTCACGTACGCGTTCACCGTGCTGGCGGCCCGCAAGAAGGCCGCCCTGGCCGGGGCGCGGGCCACGTTCGGCAAGGTCAGCGTGGAGCCCAACGGTGTCAACGCGATCCCGTCGCTGGTGCGCGGCTGGCTCGACTCACGGGCCGCAGACGACGCGACGCTCACCGAGCTGGTGGCCGCCGTCGAGGAGGCCGCCGCGGAGCGTGCGGGCCGTGACGGTACGGCCGTGTCGGTGACGCGGGAGTCGTACACGCCGGTCATCGACTTCGAGCACGGCCTGCGCGACCGCCTCGCGGCGCGGCTCGGCGGCGTGCCGCTGCTCCCCACGGGGGCGGGACACGATGCGGGAATCCTGTCGGGGGTGATCCCGACCGCCATGCTGTACGTCAGGAACCCGACCGGGATCTCGCACTCCCCGGCCGAGTCGGCGACGGAGGACGACTGCGTGGCGGGCGTGCTGGCACTGGCGGACGTACTGGAGGACCTCGCGTGCGGGTGAGTGGTCGCGTCGCGCTGCCGGGGCTCCGCCCCGGACCCCGTCGCGCCTGGCGGCGCTCGTCCTCAGACGCCGGACGGGCTGATACCGGCGCTTCGCGCCGCCTGAGCCGTTGCCGGAGGAACGCATGACGTCCTCCTCCTACTGGGCCGAGCACGCCTGGCTCGGCGACCGGGTCGCGGACTCCGTGCTCATCGACGTCGCCGACGGCCGGATCACCGCCCTGACCGAGGGCGCCGAGCCCGGGGGCGCCGCCCGTCTGCGAGGGCTCACCGTTCCCGGGCTCGCGAACGCCCACAGCCACGCCTTCCACCGCGCGCTGCGCGGCCACGTGCAGCGGGACAAGGGCACCTTCTGGACGTGGCGCGAGCTGATGTACCGGGCCGCGGACCGGCTCACGCCCGAGTCGTACCACGAACTCGCGCGCGCCGTGTACGCCGAGATGGCGCTCGCCGGCGTCACCGCCGTCGGCGAGTTCCACTACCTCCACCACGCCCCCGGCGGCATCCCCTACGGCGACGCCAACGCCATGGGCCACGCCCTCGTCCAGGCCGCCGCCGACGCCGGGATCCGGATCACGCTCCTCGACACGGCGTACCTGTCGTCGGGCTTCGGCGAGCCGCCCAACGATCACCAGCTGCGCTTCAGCGACGGCACGGCGGACGCGTGGGCCGAGCGGGCCTCGGCCCTGAAGGGCGACGCCAACACCGTTATCGGCGCCGCCATCCACTCCGTACGGGCCGTGCCCGCCGACGCGCTGCACACGGTGGCCACCGCGCTCGACGGCCCGCTGCACGTCCACCTCTCCGAGCAGACCGCCGAGAACGAGGCGTGCCTGCGGGCCCACGGCCGCACTCCGACCCGCCTCCTCGCGGACCACGGCGCGCTCGGGCCCCGCACCACCGCCGTGCACGCCACCCATCTCACCGAGGAGGACATCGCGCTCCTCGGCGGCACCGGCACCGGCGTGTGCATGTGCCCCACCACCGAGCGCGACCTCGCCGACGGCATCGGGCCCGCCGTCGACGTACAGCGGGCCGGCTCGCCGCTGTCGCTGGGCAGCGACAGCCACGCCGTCATCGACCTGCTGGAGGAGGCGCGGGCGATGGAGCTCGACGAGCGCCTCCGTACGCACCGGCGCGGCCACTGGACCGCGGCCCAGCTGCTCGGGGCCGCCACCGCGCACACCGCGCTCGGCTGGGACGACGCGGGCCGTATCGCGGTGGGCGCGCACGCCGACTTCGCGACCGTCGCACTGGACTCGGTGCGTACGGCGGGCGCGGGCGCCACCGCGGAGGCGGCCGTGTACGCCGCCTCGGCCGCCGACATACGGCACACCGTCGTCGGCGGGCGGCATATCGTCCGCGACGGCGTCCACACCCTCATCGACGACGTACCCGCGGCGCTGACCGCGGCCATCCGGCAGGTGATCGAGGCATGACCCAGTCCACCGTCATCACCAACATCGGCACCCTGGTCACCAACGACCCGTCGCTCGGGGACGGGCCGCTGGGGCTGGTGCGGGACGCCGCCCTCGTCATGGACGGCGAGCGGATCGTCTACGCGGGCAGCGCGGCGGGCGCCCCGCCCGCCGACAACGGGGTGGACGCGGGCGGCCGCGCCGTGATCCCCGGCTTCGTCGACTCGCACTCGCACCTGGTCTTCGCGGGCGACCGCACCGAGGAGTTCAACGCCCGGATGTCGGGCCGCCCCTACACCGCCGGCGGCATCCGTACGACGGTCCGGGCCACCCGCACCGCCTCGAACAACGTCCTGGACGCCAACCTGCGCCACCACCTCGCCGAGATGCGCCGGCAGGGCACGACGACGGTGGAGACGAAGTCCGGCTACGGGCTGACCGTGGAGGACGAGGCCCGCTCGCTGGCGGTCGCGGCGGCGCACCTGGAGGAGGTCACCTACCTCGGCGCCCACGTCGTCGCCCCCGAGTTCGCCGACGACCCCGCCGGGTACGTCGCCCTGGTCACCGGCCCGATGCTCGACGCCTGTGCGCCGTACGCCCGCTGGGTCGACGTGTTCTGCGAGAAGGGCGCCTTCGACGGCGACCAGGCGCGCGCGATCCTCACGGCCGGCATCGAGCGCGGGCTGATCCCGCGGGTGCACGCCAACCAGCTGTCGTACGGGCCGGGCGTGCAGCTCGCCGTGGAGCTGGGGGCGGCGTCCGCCGACCATCTCACACACCTCACGGACACGGACGTCGACGCCCTCGCGTCCGGTACGACGGTGGCGACCCTCCTGCCCGGCTGCGAGTTCTCCACCCGCGCGGTCTACCCCGACGCGCGGCGGCTGCTGGACGCCGGGGTGACCGTGGCGCTGTCCACGGACTGCAACCCCGGGTCGTCCTTCACGAGTTCGATGCCGTTCTGCGTCGCCGTCGCCGTACGGGAGATGGGGATGACGCCTGACGAGGCCCTGTGGTCCGCGACCGCGGGCGGCGCGGCGGCCCTGCGCCGCGACGACGTGGGCCGGCTGTCGCCCGGCGCCCGGGCGGACGTGGCGCTGCTGGACGCGCCGAGCCATGTGCACCTGGCGTACCGGCCGGGCGTGCCGCTGGTGGCGGCGGTGTGGGCGAAGGGCGAACTGGTCCCGGCGGCGGTGGCGTTCGGGGACTGAGCACGGACGGCGGCGCCGGTCCGTCGGACCGGCGCCGCCCTCCTCGTCGGTGACCCACCCCGCCGGAGGCGCTCAGTCCTCGGCCATCAGGCCGCTGCGCAGCCGGCCGAGGGTCCGCGACAGCAGCCGGGAGACGTGCATCTGGGAGATGCCGAGCTCCTCGCCGATCTCGGACTGGGTCATGTTGGCGACGAAGCGCAGCGAGAGGATCCTGCGGTCGCGCGGCGGGAGTTGCGCGATCAGCGGCTTCAGGGACTCGACGTACTCGATGCCCTCGAGGCCCTGGTCCTCGTAGCCGATGCGGTCCGCCAGCGCGCCCTCCGACTCGTCCTCCTCGGGCTGGGCGTCCAGGGAGCTGGCGGTGTAGGCGTTGCTCGCCGCCATGCCCTCGACGACCTCGTCCCGGGACAGGTCGAGTTTCTCGGCCAGTTCGCCCACGGTGGGCGCCCGGTCCAGCTGCTGGGCCAGCTCGTCGCCGGCCTTCGCCAGGTCCAGGCGGAGCTCCTGCAGCCGCCGCGGCACCCGGACGGACCAGGACGTGTCACGGAAGAAGCGCTTGATCTCGCCGACGATCGTCGGCATCGCGAAGGTGGGGAACTCCACCCCGCGGGTCAGTTCGAACCGGTCGATGGCCTTGATCAGGCCGATGGTGCCGACCTGGATGATGTCCTCCATCGGCTCGCTGCGGGAGCGGAACCGGGAGGCCGCGAACTTGACCAGGGCGAGATTGAGTTCGACCAGCGTGTTGCGTACGTACGCGTACTCGTGGGTGCCCTCTTCCAGCGTCCGGAGCCGGGCGAAGAGGGTCCGGGACAGGGCCCGCGCGTCCTGGGGCGCCACCTCGTCGTACGGCGGCAGCTCCGCGAGCTCCGCGACGAGGTCCGCGATGAGGGGGTCGCTGTCCGGTTGTTGGGCTGACTGTCCCGGGGGGTTGCTGCCTTCGGCGGTCCTCGGGCCCGGGAGGGCGGGTGCCGACGACGCGGTTCGCTCGTCGAGCCGGGGTGACATCGTGTCCTCCATCGTTTCTCGGCATACGGCTGCCGAAGCCATCTCGTCACGCTGTGTTCTGCGGCGTCCTCCAAGCCGTCGATCGGGATACAGCACTTCTAGCCCTACCCGCTCCGCACCCCGGATGGCAAGTAAGTGATGTCCGTATTTGACCGTAAATGAGCGGTTGTTCCGGCGGAGAACGTGAGGACCCCTACACCGCGCCGGCAGCGGATAATGGCCCGGTACGGTCGAGAGCCGAACGTGATCAGGAGGTCGCGCATGGACCGCGGGATGGTCGGCAACGTGAGTCAGGGCCGGCTCCGCGTCGAGGTGCGGCGCGAGGGAGGCTCCGCCGTCTTCACCCCCAAGGGGGAACTCGACTTTCATACGGCGGACCTGCTGCGGGTGCCGCTCGAGCGGAGTCTGGAAGAAGGGGTCAGCCGGCTGGTCGTCGACTGCTCCGAACTGGCCTTCTGTGATTCGACGGGGCTCAACGTGCTGCTCGGCGCGCGGCTGAGGGCGCAGGCCGCCGGCGGCGGCGTGCATCTCGCCGCGATGCTGCCGGCCGTTGCCCGGGTGTTCGAGATCACAGGCGCGGGAGCGGTGTTCACCGTGCACGACACCCTGCAGGACGCGCTCCGGGAGTGACGTGAGTCCGCCGGGGGGACCGCCGCCGGGACCCCGGCGGGACGGGCGGCGAAAAGTTGTGGGTGTTCTCGCGGGCCCGCCGGGCAGAAGCCCTGGCGAAACTCATGACGGGCAGGGATGACGTGAACGGGCCGAGGCGGCGATTTCCGGTGTGCCGGAAGAATGGTGAGGTGAGGCGATGAGCACCACTGAGCCGTATTCGCCGGACGCCGACGAGCCGCCGATCGGGCAGGTCAGACGGCTGCGGCTGGCGGGCGCCAGCGGCGCGGTGCCGCGCGCCCGCGACTTCGCCCGTACCGCGCTCGGCGACTGGGGGTGGCTGCCGGCGGTCACGGCGGACCAGCGGGCGGCCGTCGAGGACGTGCTGCTCGTGGTCTCGGAGCTGGTCACCAACGCCTGTCTGCACGCCGGGGGCCCGGACGAGCTGCGGCTGCGGCTCGCCGCGAAGCTCATCCGGGTCGAGGTCGCGGACCTCGGGCCCGGTACGCCGGCGCCGCGGACCCCGCACCGGGCGGCGCGTCCGGGCGGGCACGGGATGTTCATCGTGCAGCGGCTGTGTCTCCAGTGGGGCGTGGAGCGGTCGGTGGACTCACTGGGCAAGACGGTGTGGGCGGAGCTGGCGGCGCCCCTGTGATGCCGCGGGACTCCCTGTAAACCATTCGCCTCTTGGCTCTTCCCTCGTGGAGATCACCGGCGTACCTTGAGCGCCCACTATCTGATGTACCGTCAGAAAACGGGAACCCGAGGTGAGCCGCGTGAGGTTAGTGCAGAGCAAACGCAGGATGGCCGCCACGGCGGCGGCCGGCGCAGTGGTGGCGCTGCTGACCGCACCAGCCGCCCACGCCGAGGTCGTACAGGTCAACTACAACTGCAAGTCGCCGCTCGGTGAGCAGAGCGGCGTCTCGCCCATCGACATCAAGGCCGTCAAGAGCGGCAGCAGTTACAAGATCACCATGACGTTCGAGAGCGGCGTCTCCAAGGCCCCCGTGGACCTTCCGAAGGGGATCATGACGCCCAGCGCGCTCATCAAGCTGGGCGGCGCGGAGACCGGCACCGTCTCGGTGCAGGGGACCCCCAACTCGGAGGCCATCCCCAAGGACCAGCCGATCAAGATCGAGCCGATGACCGGGACGTACAAGCCGGGCGCCACCGGCAAGGTCACGCTGACGCCGAGCACGCTGACGATCTCGGCGGCCGGCACCAAGACGGTCTGCGACCCGACCAACAATCCCAAGCCCTCCCTCACCCTCGACGTCGTCGACGCGGGCGGCTCCGGCGGCGGCTCCGCCAGCGGCGGCGGCTCGTCGAGCAGCGGCGGCGGCAGCAGCAGTGGCGGGAGCGGCAGCCTGCCGAAGACCGGCGCCACCGACTCCGCGGCAGCCCTCGGCACCCTCGGCGGCACCGTGCTGCTGGTGGGCGCGGGCGGCGTGCTGTGGGTGACGCGGCGCCGGGCCGCCGGCTGAGGCAGCCCCTCCGCGCAGCGACGCCACGTCCGTCACGAGGAGAGGGCAGTGCCAGCGATGCAGTACCGCACCCGGCGGGCGCGGTGGCCGGCCGCCGCCGCGCTCGCCGTACTGGCATGCCTGGGCACCGCCCCCGCCGCCGGCGCCGACGAGGCGCGCGACGGCTGGAGCGCCGGGCCCCTGGGCGGGCGGCCGTTCTTCTATCTGGAGGGCGCGCCCGGCACCGTACTGAAGGACACCGTCGCCGTGACCAACCCCGGCGCCACCGACCGCCGCGTGACGCTGCGCGGCGCCGACGCGTACAACCGGGGCGACGGCTCCTTCGCGCTGCGCGCCGGCGGACGGACCGGCGCGTGGCTCGGCTTCGCCGAACGGGAGCTCAAGATCCCCGCGCGGACGAGGGCGGAGATCCCGTTCACCGTGGCCGTGCCCGAGGGCGCCGTGCCCGGGGACCATCCGGCGGCGATCGTGGTGCGCTCGGGCGGCCGCGACCTCGGCATCCGGGTCCATCTGCGGGTCACGGGGCCGTCGTTGGCCGCGGTGGGCATCGAGGACGTCCGGGTACGGGACGGCAGGCTGAGCTACGCGCTCGTCAACCGGGGCTCCACCGTCCTCGCCCCCCGGCTCGCCGTCCGCGCGGCCGGCTACTACGGGGACGTGCTCCGCCACGGCCCGCGCGACCTGGGCGTGGAGCTGCTGCCCGGGCAGCGGGTGACACTGAGCGAACCCTGGCCGGGGACGTCGGCCCTCGACTCGGTCGACATCCGGCTGACGGTCACGGCGCCCGGCGGCGCGCGGGCGACGGCGCGGGCCGGGTACGCGTCCGTCCCCTGGGGCCGGGCCGCGGCCGGGGCGGCCCTCGCGGCCGGGGCGGCCGCGGCCGTCCGGTGGCTACGGCGCCGCCGCCGGACAGCTCATCCCTCCGCCCCACCCGACGTGGCCGGCCCCCCGGCCCCCGCCCGGTCCGACGACTGCCAGCTGACGGAGGTCGCCACATGACCCGCATGAGCCGCCCGCCGAGACGTCCCACCCGCTGCCTGGGCGCGCTCCTGGCCGCCCTGCTGCTGACCGCGCTCGTGCCCGCGCACGCCGCCGCGGCCGAGGACAGGCCCACGGTCACGCTCTCCGCGAAGGAGGCGGGATCCGGCGGGAAGATCACCGTGCGCGGCGAGGGGTGGCCCGGGAAGACGCTGCTGCTGATCCTCATCTGCGGGCAGAACATGATCGGCGGCACCAACTCCTGCGCCAACACGGACAGCCGCGTCGCCACCACCGACGGTTCGGGGAGGTTCACCCGCGAGCTGCCGGTGGCCGAGCCGCCCGAACCGTGCCCGTGCGTGGTGCACGTCGCCCCGGTCACCGGCGGATCCGTGTTCGCGCGTACGCCGATCAAGATCGCCGGACACGAGACGGCTCCGCTGCCCGAGGACAAGGGCGGCGAGGCGCTGGCCGTGCTCACCCAGCCGCGCCTCGAGGGCACGAGCGGCGTCCTCAACTGGTTCGGCGCCCCGGCCGAGCGCACGCTCGTGGTGACCCTCGGCAACCTCGGCGCGCGCCCGGCGAAGAACCCGGTGGTCGAGGTCGGGCTCTCCTCCGGGGTGCTCGCGCCCCAGTGGGAGCGCAGGCAGTGGCGCGGCACGATCGAGGCGGGCGGCAAGGCGGAGATCAAACTGCCGGTGGAGCTGGGCGCCGGTGACCACGGCGCGTACAAGATCTCCCTGCGGTACGGGGACCATCTGCTCGTCGAGCAGCCGTGGACGGTGGGCCGTCCCTGGGGCCAGCTCCTGTTCTGGGCGCTGCTGTTCGTCGTGGTCCCGACGCTCCTGCTCCGCATCGGCCTGACGGTCATCGACCGCGTCCGCCCGGACGGCCGCCACCGCGCGTCCCGCCGCCCCGCCTGGGACGAGGACGGCCTGCTGCCGCCGCTGGAGACGTCGAACGGGTGATCCCGGGGGCCGAACCCCGGGATCGGCCCCCGCCGCGGGAGCACACCGCTCGCCTCCGGCGGGGTCGGGTGCCGGCCGGCAGCCGTGCGTCCGCGGGCTGCCGCGCCGCTCCGGCGGGGGTGTGGGGTGAAGCCCCGGCATCCGGTCGGTCTGCCACCAGGGGGCGATGCCCAGGGCACCCCGCTCAGGTGGCCGATCGGTTCCCGGGGGTCCGGGGGCGGAGCCCCCAGGAGCGGTTCAGTCCCGCACCCCGCCGGAGGCCCTCAGTGCGGCGCCCCGTGCGCGAGGTACGCGAGGAGGTCCTGGCGGGACACCACCCCGGTGGGCTTGCCCTCCACCAGCACGATCGCCGCGTCCGCCGTCTCCAGCACGGGCATCAGGTCCGACACCGCCTCGCCCGAGCCGACCTGCGGCAGCGGCGAGCTCATGTGCTTGTCCAGCGGGTCCGCCAGATCCGCCCGGCGGGCGAACAGCGCGTCCAGCAGGTCGCGTTCGACCACGGAACCCACGACCTCCGCGGCCATCACGTCGGGGTGCCCGGCGCCGGGCTTGACGACGGGCATCTGCGAGACGCCGTACTCCCGCAGCACCTCGATCGCCTGGCCGACCGTCTCCTCCGGGTGCATGTGCACCAGCGAGGGCAGGCCGCCCTCCTTGTACGCCAGGACGTCGGAGACCCGGCCGGAGGAGCTCTCCTCGTCGAGGAAGCCGTAGTCCGCCATCCAGTCGTCGTTGAAGATCTTGCTGAGGTACCCGCGCCCGCTGTCCGGCAGCAGGACCACGACCACGTCGTCCTCCGTGAGCCCCTCCGCCGCGCGCAGCGCCGCGACGACCGCCATCCCGCAGGAGCCGCCGACCAGGAGGCCCTCCTCGCGGGCGAGGCGGCGGGTCATCTGGAAGGAGTCCTTGTCGGATACGGCGATGATCTCGTCCGGGACGGCCGCGTCGTACGCCGTGGGCCAGAAGTCCTCGCCGACGCCCTCGACGAGGTACGGGCGGCCGCTGCCGCCCGAGTAGACCGAGCCCTCCGGGTCGGCGCCGATCACCTTGACCCGGCCGTCGGAGACCTCCTTCAGATACCGGCCCGTACCGGAGATCGTGCCGCCCGTGCCGACGCCCGCGACGAAGTGGGTGATGCGGCCGTCGGTCTGCTCCCACAGCTCGGGGCCGGTCGACTCGTAGTGGGAGAGCGGGTTGTTGGGGTTGCTGTACTGGTCGGGCTTCCAGGCGCCGGGCGTCTCACGGACCAGGCGGTCGGAGACGTTGTAGTACGAGTCCGGGTGCTCGGGGTCCACCGCCGTCGGGCAGACGACGACCTCGGCGCCGTACGCCCGCAGCACGTTGATCTTGTCCGTCGAGACCTTGTCCGGGCAGACGAAGATGCACTTGTAGCCCTTCTGCTGGGCCACGATCGCCAGTCCCACCCCCGTGTTGCCGGACGTCGGCTCGACGATCGTGCCGCCCGGCTTGAGCTCCCCGCTGCGCTCCGCGGCCTCGATCATCCGCACCGCGATGCGGTCCTTGACGCTGCCGCCGGGGTTGAAGTACTCGACCTTCGCCAGCACCGTGGCCCGGAGCCCTTCGGTGACCCGGCCCAGCTTCAGCAGCGGGGTGTTGCCGACGAGGTCGATCATCGACTCGTGATAGTGCACGAATGCTCCTGTACACGTACGGGATGGGTTGGGGCCGCGGGTCGCGCGCACCCGGCCCCAGCGTATGCCCGCCGCCACCGTGGGTACCGCCACGTGGCCCCCGCGTAACGAACTATTCGCCGACGACCCCACGCCCGGCGGGATTGCCGCGGCGCGCCGCGTGGGAAACAAGCTGTAACAAGCACGCTCGTGGAAAGGCCCGGCCTATGACGATGTCGACGGCGAGAGTCGCCCGCCGGATCGCGGCGGCCGCGGCGTACGGAGGCGGCGGCATCGGCCTGCTCGGCGGTGCCGCCGTCGGCCTTATCGTGGCCGAGGTGCAGCTCGCGCGGCGCAACGTGGGCGGGCTGGACGAGGAGCCGCCGATCGCCGACGGCCGGTACGGGCTGGCCTTCAGCCGCGGCACCCGGCAGCCGCCGCTGCGTCTCGCGTTCCTCGGCGACTCCACGGCGGCGGGACAGGGCGTGCACCGGGCCCAGCACACGCCGGGGGCCCTGCTGGCCTCGGGGCTCGCGGCGGTCGCGGAGCGGACGGTGGAGCTGCGCAACGTGGCCCTGCCGGGCGCGCAGTCCGACGATCTGGACCGCCAGGTCAGCCAGCTGCTGTCGGAGCAGGGTTACGAACCCGACGCCGCGGTGATCCTCATCGGGGCCAACGACGTGACCCACCGGATGCCGCCGGCGCAGTCCGTGCGCTATCTGAACGCGGCGGTGGCCGCGCTGCGGGCGGCGGGCTCGGAGGTCGTCGTCGGCACCTGCCCGGACATGGGCACGGTCGAGCACGTGTACCAGCCGCTGCGGTGGCTGGCCCGTCGGCTCAGCCGCCAGCTCGCGGCGGCGCAGACGATCGGCGTGCTGGAGAACGGCGGGCGGACGGTGTCGCTGGGCGACCTCCTCGGCCCGGAGTTCGCGGCGAACCCCCGGGCGATGTTCGGCCCCGACAACTACCACCCCTCGGCGGAGGGGTACGCCACGGCCGCGATGGCCCTGCTGCCCACGGTGTGCGCCTCGCTGGGCCACTGGCCGGCCTCCGACGAGCGCCCGGACCGCACGCGGGACGAGGGCGTCCTCCCGGTCGCGGAGGCCGCCGCGGTGGCGGCCTCGGAGCCGGGCACGGAGGTCTCCCCGGTCCCGTCCCCGCCGGGCCGCGGCCCGTGGGCGCTACTCAAACACCGCCGCCGCCGCCGGCTCTCCTCGGCGGAGGGCCCCCACACCCGCACCTCCTCAGCGGCATAGCACCCGCCGCTGCGCGCCTCGCCCTCAAACGCCGGACGGGCTTCATGTTGCGTTTGCGCCGGCTGTCGCGCATCCGGCCTTCGGCCGGAGTCCTCAAGCGCCGGACGGGCTGACTCTCGCCTAACGCTGGCTGTCGCGGTCGGCGCTGCGCGCCTCGTCCTCAAACGCCGGACGGGCTTCATGTTGCGTTTGCGCCGGCTGTCGCGCATCCGGCCTTCGGCCGGAGTCCTCAAGCGCCGGACGGGCTGGAAGGTGGCTCACGCCGGAGTGCGCCGGGGCGGGCTGGGGTGTCGACGGCTGACGGCATCCGGGCGAAGGCTCGACCCGCAGCGGACCCTCCAGCGTGACCGGCGACCTCCCAGCCCGTCCGGCGTTTGAGGACTGAGGCGCGGAGCGCCGAAGTGCGCCGCAGGCGCGGGCGGGACGGGGCTGTTGCAGCGTGACCGGCACCGATCTCAGCCCGTCCGGCGTTTGAGGACTGAGGCGCGGAGCGCCGAAGTGCGCCGCAGGCGCCGGTGGGACGGGGCTGTTGCAGCGTGACCGGCACCGATCTCAGCCCGTCCGGCGTTTGAGGACTGAGGCGCGCAGCGCCGAAGCGCGCCGCAGGCGCCGGCGGGGCCGCAGCCGATCGGCGGCAGCGTGACCGGCACGGATCGAGCCCGTCCGGCGTCTGAGGACGAGGCGCGCAGCGCCGACCGCGTCAGCCGGCGTGAGGCGGGCTACGACGCGGGCCCGGCCGGCCACCCCGACGGAGTCGAGGCGACCGGCCGGGCCGGCGAAACGAGCGGCAAGCGTCAGTGCACGGAGCCCATCAGCGCCTGCACCCGCTTACGCCCCATGTACACCCCGACACCCGCGAGCGCCGCGGCCGCGGCCTGGAGGGCGATGATGCCCTGCCCGTTGAGGTCGACACCGGCCAGCGAGAGCAGACCCGTGGTGCAGTCACCGGCGGTGACGGCGAGGAACCAGACGCCCAGCATCTGCGAGGCGTACTTCTCCGGCGCCATCTTCGTGGTGACGGAGAGACCCACCGGGGACAGGCACAGCTCGGCGATGGTCTGGATCATGTAGATGGAGACCAGCCACATCGGCGTGACCGTGGAGCCGTCGGACGCCATCGCCATCGGCACGATGAAGACGAAGAACGACGCACCGACGAGCACCAGCGCCATCGAGAACTTCACGATCGTGTTGGGCTCGCGGTTGCGGCGGGCCAGGGCCAGCCACATCCAGGCGAAGACCGGCGCGAGAGCCATCACGAACAGCGGGTTCAGCGACTGGAACCAGGTGGCCGGGAAGGAGAAGCCCAGCAGCGAGTCCGAGGTCTTGGAGTCACCGAACAGCGACAGCGTGGAGCCACCCTGGTCGTAGATCATCCAGAACGCGGCGGCCGCGATGAAGAACCAGATGTACGCGGACATCTTGGACTGCTCGGCCTTGTTCAGGTCCTTGTCGCGCTTGATGCGCGTCAGCACGGCGACCGGGATGATCAGACCGGCCAGGGTGATCGGGACCAGGGCCCAGTTCAGCGTGTAGAGGCCGGAGGCCACGACGATGCCGTAGAAGACCGCGGCGACGACGACGGCGAGCAGCGCCTTGGTGATGACGTTCTTGCGCTCGGCGGCGGTCAGCGGGTTCGGGACCACGTTCGACTTCGGGCTCAGGTGGCGCGTACCGAGCAGGAACTGCACCAGGCCGAGGCCCATGCCGATCGCGGCCAGGGCGAAGCCCCAGTGCCAGTTGTGCTTCTCACCGACGGTGCCGATGACCAGCGGCGCGGCGAAGGCGCCGATGTTGATGCCGATGTAGAACAGCGTGAAGCCGCCGTCCCGGCGCGGGTCGTCCGGCCCGTCGTACAGGTGGCCGACCATCGTGGAGATGTTGGCCTTGAGCAGACCGGAGCCGACCGCCACGAGGACGAGGCCGACGAAGAACATCGCCTGGCCGGGCACGGCCAGCGACAGGTGGCCGGCCATGATCACGAAGGCCGCGACGGCGACCGTCTTGCGGGCACCCCAGACGCGGTCGCCGAACCAGCCGCCGGGCATGGCCATCAGGTAGACCATCGAGACGTACACGGAGTAGATCGCGGTGGCCGTGGCGGCCGTCATGGCCAGGCCGCCGCCCTGGGAGCCCGTGGCGGCGTCCGCGCCGCCGGAGACCAGGTAGAGCACCAGCAGGGCCCGCATGCCGTAGTAGGAGAAGCGCTCCCACATCTCGGTCATGAAGAGGGTGGCCAGACCGCGAGGGTGGCCGAAGAAGGTCTTGCCGCCCGTGGGGGACTGTGCGGCAGCTGCCTTCGTCGTCAGGCTCGACGCCATGGGGGGTTCCTTGCTCATTCGGGGGCGGGCGCGTGGGGGCGACACCGCCGCCAGCTGGACACAGGGCTCCAGAGGCCCGTGAGCCGACACGAGATCGGCCCGTCCAGTCTGCGATGTACAGCGGATTACGTGACAGAGACTTCCGACCCCGTACGAGGCGGGGCATAAGTCCTTCAGTCAACGTGACGTTCGGCCACCGTATGCGAGGAGTTGGCCCTTTGGGCCGTTTTGTTAGACACCTCACACAGGGTGACCGGAACCGGGTCCTCGTCCCTCCGCGCCCACCCGCGTACGGGAGCGGACTACCATCGGCGCATGACCCGTGTACTGCTCGCCGAGGACGACGCGGCCATCTCGGAACCTCTCGCCCGCGCCCTGCGCCGCGAGGGTTACGACGTGGAGGTACGGCAGGACGGCCCCTCCGCGCTCGACACCGGCCTGCAGGGCGGTATCGACCTGCTCGTCCTGGACCTGGGGCTGCCCGGAATGGACGGCCTGGAGGTCTGCCGCCGGCTGCGCACCGAGGGGCACGGCTTCCCCGTGCTCGTGCTCACCGCCCGTGCCGACGAGGTGGACACCGTGGTGGGCCTGGACGCGGGCGCCGACGACTACGTCACCAAGCCCTTCCGGCTGGCCGAGCTGCTCGCCCGGGTACGGGCCCTGCTGCGCCGCGGCGTGGGCGAGCCCCGCCCCGGCGAGGGGACGGCCACCCACGGCGTACGCATCGACACCGAATCGCACCGGGCGTGGATCGGCGACGAGGAGCTGCAGCTCACGGCGAAGGAGTTCGACCTGCTGCGGGTGCTGGTGCGCGACGCCGGCCGGGTCGTCACCCGGGACCAGCTGATGCGGGAGGTCTGGGACACCACCTGGTGGTCGTCCACCAAGACGCTCGACATGCACATCTCCTGGCTGCGCAAGAAGCTCGGCGACGACGCGGCGAACCCCCGCTACATCGCCACCGTGCGCGGGGTGGGCTTCCGCTTCGAGAAGAGTTAGTACCTCTCCGTGCGCCGCAGGCTGATCAACTCCACCCTCGCCGTCGTCCTCGTCGTCATCGCCGTCTTCGGGGTCGCCCTGGTGATCGTGGAGACCCGCACCATCGAGAACGCCGCCCACGACCGGGTGCAGGCCGAGGCCGTCCGGGTGTTCTCCGCCGTGGAGAGCAAGATCGCCGCGGGTGAGCCGATCGACGCCACCTCCCTCGCCCAGCAGGTCGGGGAGGGCCGCTCCGCGGTCGTACGGACCGGGGAGGACGCCCAGCCCATCGCCGTGGGCGAGCAGCCCGACGGCGGCCTGATGAGCGCCACCCAGAGCGGGCAGAACGGCGTCAGCGTCACCGTCTACGAGTCCCGCGACCATGTGAACCAGGAGATCGGCCGCAACCTGCTGGTCATCCTCGCCGTGGCGCTGCTGGCCATCGGGGCCGCCGTACTGCTGGCCATCCGCCAGGCCAACCGGCTCACCGCCCCGCTCACCGACCTGGCGGAGACCGCCGAGCGCCTCGGCTCCGGCGACCACCGCGGCCGCCATCGCCGCTACGGCGTCACGGAGCTCGACCGGGTCGCCGACGTCCTCGACATCAGCGCCGAGCGGATCACCAAGATGCTCACCGCGGAGCGCCGCCTCGCCGCGGACGCCTCCCACCAGCTGCGTACGCCGCTGACGGCGCTGTCCATGCGGCTGGAGGAGATCGCCGACACGGCGGGCACCGGCGATCCGGCGGTGGTCAAGGAGGAGGCGCAGATCGCCCTCAGCCAGGTCGAACGGCTCACGGACGTGGTGCAGCGGCTCCTGACGAACTCCCGCGACCCGCGCACCGGGCTCGCGGTCGGGGTGGACGTCGACGAGATCGTCAAGCAGCAGCTGGAGGAGTGGCGCCCCGCGTACCGCCAGGCGGGCCGGGCCATCGTCCGCTCCGGCAAGCGCGGCCTGCGGGCCGTGGCCACCCCCGGCGCGGTGGCGCAGGTGCTGGCCACGCTGATCGAGAACGCCCTGATGCACGGCGCGGGCCGGGTGGCCGTCCGCACCCGGGTGACCGGCAACCAGGTGGTGGTGGAGGTCACCGACGAGGGCCCCGGCGTCGCCCCGGACCTGGGCTCCCGCGTCTTCGAGCGCACGGTGAGCGGACACAACTCCACGGGCCTGGGCCTGGCGGTCGCCCGCGACCTCGCCGAGGCGGACGGGGGGCGGCTGGAACTGGTGCAGCAGAAACCGCCGGTTTTCGCGCTGTTCCTGAGTCGCGAATCGGAGCAGTAGTCCCCTGCCGGACTCGAGTCGCCTACTGGAGTCGAGTCGCCTACCTGACCCGAATCCCCTACCGGACCGCCGCGCGCTCCTGTGCCACGCCCGCAGGCTCGGACTCCGGGAGCGCCAGGAACACCCACGTCCGGTAGGACCAGAAACGGAACAGCGACGCGACGGCGATCCCGAGGAACTTGAAGACGTTCACCTCGACCGGGCTGTCCCAGTGGAACCAGTACGTCGTGGCGTACACCGTCCCCGTCTCGATGACGAGTCCGACCAGGCTGAACAGCATGAACAGCGTCATCTCGCGGCGCCGCCCGCGGCTGTCGCGGCCGCGGTAGGCGAAATGCCGGAAACCGAGGTAGTTGAATCCGATGGCCACACTCGTGCTGACCACGTTGGCCCGGCCTACCGGTACGTCCATATGCAGATGCACCAGATTGAAGACCAGGAAGTTCACGACTATCCCGGCCCCGCCGACCATGGCGAATTTCACCAGCTCCCGGGCGAGGGCGGTCAGCCGTGCAGATATCGCGGGCTGTGCCCTCATGAGTTCCCCTGTTGGTGACGGTCGTGTCCAGTGGTGACAAACCACATGCTAACCGGCGGGCCCCCGGTAGAGCGGGGCCGTGCGAAGGGTCACCCCGTGGCGGGCATTACCCTGGAGTCCGTGACATTCCCGGTAGTCGGCATGGTCGGCGGCGGCCAGCTCGCCCGTATGACCCACGAGGCGGGCATCCCCCTCGGCATCAGGTTCAAGCTGCTCAGCGATACTCCGAAGGACTCCGCGGCGCTGGTCGCGGGCGAGGTGGTGGTAGGCGACTACCGCGATCTGGACACGCTGCGTGACTTCGCGCGCGGCTGTGACGTGATCACCTTCGACCACGAGCACGTCCCCGTGGAGCACCTGCGGGCGCTCGAGGCGGACGGCGTGGCGGTGCGTCCGGGGCCGGACGCGCTCGTGCACGCGCAGGACAAGGGCGTGATGCGGGAGAAGCTGACCTCCCTCGGCATCCCCTGCCCCCGCCACCGTCTGGTGACCGACCCCGCGGACGTGACGCGGTTCGCGGAGGAGGGGGACGGCTACCCCGTCATCCTGAAGACCGTCCGCGGCGGCTACGACGGCAAGGGCGTCTGGTTCGTCCGCGGCGAGCAGGACGCCGCCGAGCCGTTCCGGGCCGGCGTGCCGGTGCTCGCCGAGGAGAAGGTCGACTTCCGCCGCGAGCTGGCCGCCAACGTGGTGCGCTCGCCCAGCGGCCAGGCCGTGGCGTACCCCGTGGTGGAGTCCGTCCAGGTCGACGGCGTCTGCGACACGGTGATCGCACCGGCCCCGGACCTCGCGCCGGAGCTGGCCGGGCAGGCGCAGGAGCTGGCGCTGACCGTGGCCAAGGAGCTGGGCGTGGTCGGCCACCTGGCGGTCGAGCTGTTCGAGGCCACCGACGGCCGGATCCTCGTCAACGAGCTGGCCATGCGCCCGCACAACTCCGGCCACTGGACCCAGGACGGCGCGGTCACCTCGCAGTTCACCAACCACGTCCGCGCGGTCCTCGACCTCCCGCTGGGCGACCCGCGCCCGCGCGCGAAGTGGACGGTCATGGCGAACGTCCTCGGCGGCGACTACCCCGACATGTACCAGGGCTATCTGCACTGCATGGCCCGGGACCCGGGGCTGAAGATCCACATGTACGGCAAGGACGTGAAGCCCGGCCGCAAGGTCGGCCACGTCAACACCTACGGCGACGAACTCGCGGACGTCCGTGAACGCGCCCGGCACGCGGCCGACTACCTCCGAGGGACGATCACCGAATGACAGACACGCAGCCCCTGGTCGGCATCGCGATGGGCTCGGACTCCGACTGGTCGGTGATGGAGGCCGCGGCCTCCGTGCTGGACGAGTTCGAGATCCCGTACGAGGTGAACGTCCTGTCCGCGCACCGCATGGTGAAGGAGATGGTCGCGTACGGCGAGGAGGCCGCCGGGCGCGGTCTGCAGGTGATCATCGCCGGCGCGGGCGGCGCCGCGGCCCTGCCCGGCATGCTGGCGTCGCTGACGCCGCTCCCGGTCGTCGGTGTGCCGGTGCCGCTGAAGTACCTCGACGGCATGGACTCGCTGATGTCGATCGTCCAGATGCCGGCCGGCATCCCGGTGGCGACGGTGTCGATCGCGGGCGCCCGCAACGCGGGGCTGCTCGCGGCGCGGATCATCGGCGCGTCCGACGAGGAGGTCCGTACCCGGATGGAGACCTTCCTGGCGGACCTCAACGCCCAGGTCACGGAGAAGGGCCGCCGCCTCAAGGCGAAGCTCGCGGGCTGACGCCTTGTCGGGACCGCGCGGGGGGCATCCCAGCCCGTCCGGCGTTTGAGGACTTCGGGCGAAGCCCGAAGCGCGCCGAAGGCGCCAGCGCGACTCAACCCGACTTGCGCGCCTCGCGATAAGCCCGCATCTTGGCGCGGCTGCCGCAGACGGACATGTCGCACCAGCGCCGCCGCCCCGCCGGGCTGCGGTCGTAGTACGCCCACCGGCAGGTGCGGGCCTCGCACGCCTTGACGCGCTGCCAGGTCCCCTCCGCCGCCGCGGCGGCGACGATCGCGGCCAGCCGCGCCGTGAACGCGGCGAGCCCGGTGAGCCCGGGCGCGGGCTCCAGCACCGCCGCGCCCGCCGCGTCGATCCGTACGACGAGAGGCGCCGCCTCCAGCACCCCGTCCAGCGCGGCGAGTTCGGCCGCCGGCACCTCCACCCCCGAGTGCGCCAGGCACACCGCCCGCAGCGACTCGCGCAGTTCGACCGCAGGACCGGGTTCGGTCAGCCCGTACCGGGACACCCGTGCGTCGGTGAGGAACTCCGGCAGCGCGTCCGCGCACGACTCCACGTCCAGCGTGTTGACGAAGTCGAGCAGGAGCTCCAGGTCCGGCGGTGTGTCCACCCTTGCGAGGTTACCGGTGGAGGGGCATGATGCGGTAACGCACCCAGTTACCGGTAGAAAGGCTTAAGGAGTAACGCATGGCCATCGCCACCCTGGGGCCGGTCGCCCTCGACTGCCCCGACCCGCGGTCCCTCGCCGACTTCTACGCCCGCGTCCTCGGCGGAAAGGTGGAGGGCGCCGCCGACGCCGACTGGATCGACCTCACGCTGGACGACGGCGCCCGGCTGGCGTTCCAGCTCGCCCCCGGCCACGTACCGCCACAGTGGCCGCGCCCCGACCGCTCGCAGCAGTTCCACCTCGACCTGGAGGTGCCGGCCGGCGAGATGGACGCGGCCCAGGAGCAGGTCATCGCCTGGGGCGCGAAGCTGCTGGACGACGGCGGCGGCACGCGCAGCTGGCGGGTCTTCGCGGACCCGGCCGGTCACCCGTTCTGCCTCTGCGCCTGCTGAGCGCCCGGGCCGGAGAACGGCCAAGCCCCTCGGTCCGCCGGAACCGAGGGGCTTCGCGCTGTCAGGTGTGCTGACGGATCCCGTTGGATCAGATGCTGACGCCGTGCGACCGGAGGTACGCGAGCGGGTCGATGTCCGAGCCGTAGTCCGGGGTCGTACGGATCTCGAAGTGCAGGTGCGGGCCGGTCACGTTGCCGGTGGCGCCGGACAGGCCGATCTGCTGGCCGGCCGTCACGCTCTGGCCCTCCTGCACGGCCACCGAGGACAGGTGGGCGTACTGGCTGTAGCGGCCGTCGGCGTGGCGGATGACGACCGCGTTGCCGTACGCGCCGCCGTCGGCGCCGTAGCCGGCCTTGACGACGGTGCCCGCGCCCACGGCCTTCACCGGGGTGCCGCTGGAGGCGGTGAAGTCCACACCGGTGTGGTAGCCGGAGGACCACATGCCGCCGCTGGCGCGGTACGGGGTGCTGACGGAGCTGCCGACCGGGGCGACGTAACCGGAGGTGGTGGTCTGCGACTGGGTGCCGGCCGAGGACTGCTCGGTGGTCGAGCCGCCGGACTTGCTCGCGGTGGTCGTCGAGGACTGGGTGGCGGAGGACTTCGCGGCCTTGGGGGCCTCGAAGGTCACCTCGGACTTCTTGTCCAGCTCGTACCGCTGACCCGGGAAGATCAGGTCCGGGTCGCCGCCGATGACCTTCTTGTTGCCGGCGTAGATGGTCTGCCAGCCGCCCTTGACGTCGTGCCGCTGGGCGATGTCCCAGAGGGTGTCGCCCTTGACGACCCGGTAGGTGCCGGGCTTGGTGGTGGCCTTGGGCGTCGTGGACTTGGACGTCTCGGACTTCTTGACCGTCTCGGACTTCTTGGTCTCGGTCCTGACCGAGTCCTGGGTGGCCGTGGCCGGCTTCTCGCTCTCCGTCTGGGAGGAGAACTCGGGGGCCGGGCCGCCCTGGGTCAGACCCGCCTGGACGGAGCACACGGGCCAGGCGCCGGGGCCCTGGCTGGCGAGGACCTTCTCGGCTATGAGGATCTGCTCGGACTTGGTCGCGAGGTCGGCGCGCGGCGCGTACTGCGTGCCGCCGTAGCCCTCCCAGGTGCTCTGGACGAACTGCAGGCCGCCGTAGAACCCGTTGCCGGTGTTGATGGCCCAGTTGCCGGTCGCCTCGCACTGGGCGACCTTGTCCCAGGTGTCGACGGACGCGGCCTGGGCGGCGCCGCCGCCCGCGACGAGCGGCAGGGCGACACCCGCGCCGGAGGCGGCGAGGATGAGAGTGGTGCGGGTCCGGGTTATCCGGCCCGGGCGGCGATGACGTGCGCGTGCGGACATGACGGTGCTCCTCTCCGACGCCTGCGAGGTGAGCTGTCGGGTTCGGGCGGAGATTGCCCGGTCCTGCCGTCGAAACGGAATGGGATCTTCCGTTACGAGGCATGACTTCACCCCAAGCCCTCCGCGTGCTGCGCACGGGAGGGCACCTACCTTGGGTCCCCCGCTTCTGCCTGGTGACATAAGTCGCTTGCACGCTGCCGGCGGCAGAATTCGGCGTACCGGCAGCGAGGCGTTCCGACTTACTCGCGGAACACGGCGTGCACCGTAGGCACACAGGTCGTCCGCTTACAAGCTCCTGTGGGAGGTCGAATGATCCTTTGGCCGTCGAAAACCGGACCAAAGTCACTGTCCGCGCTGGATCTCTCTCGATATGCGATAGCGGTGATCTTCCGACGGAACGTCAAAACCGCCCCTGTGCAGGGCGGATGACGGAAATTCCGACTAATCGGACAGTGGTTGTACGGCGCCCGGGGCCCTTATCGGTGACTTACGCCACTGTTGATCGGAACACGGCAACGGAAGGTCCGCGACGCCCGGAGATGTCCGTTCCGACCGATTCGGCGTCCCCAAGTACCCGTACGGCATTGCGCCATGTGAGTCGCCGAATGTCCGAATCAGACCAATTACGGCGCAAAAGTTCGGCGATGAGATGCGGATAGCCGGACACGTCCTCCAGTCCGGCGGGGGTGAAGGCGGTCCCGTCGTAGTCGCCGCCGATACCGATATGGTCGATTCCTGCCACTTCGCGCATATGGTCCAGATGGTCCGCCACCACGGAAACGGTGGCGACCGGGCGCGGGTTGGCCTCCTCGAAGGCGCGCTGGACGGCCTTGCCCTCCTCGGTGAGGTCGAGCGCGTGGAGACCGTGGGCGCGCATGTTCGCGTCCGCGGCCAGGGTCCACTCGATCGCGGCGGGCAGGATGAACTTCGGCACGAAGGTGGCCATCGCGACGCCGCCGTTGGCGGGCAGCTGCTCCAGCACGTCGTCGGGGATGTTGCGCGGGTGGTCGCAGACGGCGCGGGCGGAGGAGTGCGAGAAGATGACCGGCGCCTCGGTGACCCGCAGCGCGTCGCGCATCGTGGCGGGGGAGACGTGGGAGAGGTCCACGAGCATCCCGATGCGGTTCATCTCGCGGACGACCTCCTCCCCGAACCCGCTGAGCCCGTCGTGGCGGGGCTCGTCGGTGGCGGAGTCGGCCCAGTCGTTGTTGTCGTTGTGCGTGAGGGTCATGTAGCGCACGCCGAGCTCGTACAGGCCGCGCAGGGCGCCCAGGGAGTTGTTGATGGAGTGCCCGCCCTCCGCGCCCATCAGGGACGCGATACGGCCTTCCTTGCGGGCGGCCTCCATGTCGGCCGCGCTGCCCGCGAGCCGCAGGTCGCCGCTGTAGCGCGCGGCGAGCATCCGCACGGCGTCGATCTGCTCCATCGTGGCCGTGAGCGCCTCGCCGCCGCTGAGGCTCGACGGCACGTACACGGACCAGAACTGGGCGCCCACGCCGCCCTCGCGCAGCCGCGGGATGTCGGTGTGCAGGTGCGCCTTCTGGTCCCCGGCGATATCCCGCCGGTCGATGTCGTACGCGACCTGCTCACGCAGGGCCCAGGGCAGGTCGTTGTGTCCGTCCACGATCGGGTGGTCGGCGAGCAGCGCGCGTGCGCGATTCAGCAGGTCGGTCATGGGGCCCGACCCTAGCGGGTGGGCCTCCTGGCGGCCGTCGGCCGGGGGCGGTCCTCGAACGCCGGACGGGCTGTTGAAGGTGCGTCCCCTGCCTTTGCCTTGGAAGGCGCCGCCCCTACGCCCGCGGCCGTCCCATCGCCCGGAGCGTCCACCCCGCCGCGCGCCAGGCGGCGGCGTCGAGTGCGTTGCGGCCGTCGATGACCACCCGTCGGGCCGCGACCGAGCCGAGGTCCGCCGGGTCGAGCTCGCGGAACTCACGCCACTCCGTGAGGTGCAGGACGATGTCCGCCCCCCGCACCGCGTCCAGCGCGGACGGCGCGTACGAGAGCGTCGGGAAGACCCGCCGCGCGTTGTCCATGGCCTTCGGGTCGTACACCGTGACCTGACCGCCCTGCAGATGGATCTGCCCCGCGACATTGAGCGCGGGCGAGTCCCGTACGTCGTCGGAGTCCGGCTTGAACGCCGCCCCGAGCACCGCCACCCGCTTGCCGAGGAAGTCGCCGCCGCACGCCTGCCGCGCCAGCTCCACCGCCTGCGCCCGCTGGCGCATGTTGATGGAGTCGACCTCGCGCAGGAACGTGAGCGCCTGGTCCACGCCCAGCTCGCCGGCCCGGGCCATGAAGGCCCGGATGTCCTTCGGCAGGCAGCCGCCGCCGAAGCCGACGCCGGCCCGCAGGAACTTCGACCCGATCCGGTCGTCGTAACCGATGGCCTCCGCCAGCTTCACCACGTCGCCGCCCGCGGCCTCGCAGATCTCGGCCATGGCGTTCACGAAGGAGATCTTCGTGGCGAGGAAGGAGTTCGCCGCCGTCTTCACCAGCTCCGCGGTCGGGAAGTCCGTCACCACGAACGGCGCGCCCTCCGCCACCGGCGTGGCGTACACCTCGCGCAGCAGCGCCTCGGCGCGCTCGCTGCGCACGCCCACCACGATCCGGTCCGGGTGGAGCGTGTCCTGGACGGCGAAGCCCTCGCGCAGGAACTCCGGGTTCCACGCCAGCTCCACCTCGCCGCCCGCCGGCGCCAGCTCGACGAGCCGCGCCGCGAGCCGCTCCGCGCTGCCCACCGGCACGGTCGACTTGCCGACGACCAGCGCGGGCCTGCCCAGATGCTTGGCCAGGGATTCCATGGCGGAGTCGACGTACGACATGTCGCAGCCGTACTCGCCGTGCTTCTGCGGAGTGTTCACGCACACGAAGTGGATGTCGCCGAACTCGGCGACCTCCGCCCAGTCCATGGTGAAGCGCAGCCGCCCGGTCGAGCCCTCGACCCCGGCGACGTGCTTGGCGAGGAGGTCCTCCAGCCCCGGCTCGTACATCGGGACCCGGCCCGCCGAGAGGAGTTCGACCTTCTCCTTGACCACGTCCAGCCCCAGCACCTCGAAGCCGAGCTCGGCCATCGCCGCCGCGTGGGTCGCACCGAGGTAGCCGGTGCCGATCACCGTGATCTTGGGTGCCATCGACCGGGGTCCCTTCCGAGATCGCTTGCAGGGGTACCCGAGCATAACCGCGAAGGACAACCATCCCCCCGGCTGCCTTGTCTCACCATCGAGGCCCGTGCGCCCCGCACCCCGCAGCACAATGGAGCGCGGGGCCTGCGGGGAGCAGGGCGTACCAGGGGGTGGGGGAGACGTGCGGAACGAACAGCGGACCGACGGCAGAGCCGACGAGACCACGACGGGCATCTGGCCGGACGACGAGGAGACGGCCCGCGGTGCGGCGGATCCGGTGACGGAGGAAGAGGAAGAGGGCGGGACCGGCACCGGGACCGAGCCGGCCGAACCCCCGGCCCGCCGCAGCCGCCTCAAGCTGGTCCTGATCACCGCCCTGGCCCTGCTCGGCCTCGGTGTCGTCCTGGTCGCGGGCTCCCTGTGGTGGATGTACGACCACTACACCGGCCGCGTGGACCGGATCCCCGGCGTGTTCCCGACGAACGTGCCGAAGAGCGCGCAGCCCGCGGAGAGCGCGGGCGGCGAGACGTATCTGCTGGTCGGCATCGACCGCCGCTCCGACCTGCCGACCACCGGCAGCGACGCCGAGACCGCCCAGTGGAAGCCGGGCGCCCAGCGCAGCGACACGATGATGCTGGTGCACATCCCCGAGGACCGCGACAACGCGTACGTCGTGTCCCTGCCCCGCGACTCCTGGGTCGACATCCCCGGCCGCGGCAAGGCCAAGCTGAACGCGGCCTTCTCCTGGGGAGGCCCGCCGCTGCTGATCGACACCGTGCAGCGGCTGACCAAGGTGAAGGTCGACCACCTCGCCGTCATCGACTGGAGCGGCTTCAAGAAGCTGACGGACGCGGTCGGCGGCGTGGACATCACCATCCCCGAGACCACCTCCCGCCGCAACGGCGGCGCCGAGTGGACCGCCGGGACCCACCACATGGACGGCGCCGAGGCCCTGGACTACGTCCGCGAGCGGTACGGCCTGCCGCGCGGCGACCTGGACCGCACCCAGCGCCAGCAGGAGTTCCTCAAGCAGGTCCTGAACAAGACGCTGAGCGCCGGCAACCTCACCAACCCGCTGAAGGCGAAGAAGCTCCTCGACAACATCACCGCCACCGTCAGCGTCGACGACCGGCTCAGCGACTCCGACCTGCGCGACCTGATGTGGGACATGCGCGGCGTACGGACGAACGACATGGTCTTCATGAACGCGCCCGTCGCCGGCTTCGACATGATCCAGAAGCAGTCGGTGGTGGTGCTGGACCGCAAGGCGATGACGCCGCTGTGGAAGGCGATGCGCGACGACAAGATGGACGTCTACGTCGCCAAGTACCCCGTCGACCGCCTCGGTGACACCGCCCGCTGACGGCCGCCGGGTGGGCGGCGGCCGGACCTGCGCTCCCGTAAGGAACGTCACGTGGTGCCCGGCGGCGGGCATCTCTACCATTGACATTACTTAACGGTAGTTAGCAGTGACGCTGGGAGTGGAGAGCCTTGGCAGGAGCGCCCGAATTCGACCTGTACCGCCCGGCCGAGGAGCACGACATGCTCCGCGACGCCGTGCGCTCCCTGGCCGAGGCGAAGATCGCCCCGTTCGCCGCCGAGGTGGACGAGGAGGCCCGCTTCCCCCAGGAGGCGCTCGACGCGCTGACCGCGAACGACCTGCACGCCGTGCACGTCCCCGAGGAGTACGGCGGGGCCGGCGCGGACGCCCTCGCCACGGTCATCGTGATCGAGGAGGTGGCGCGCGTGTGCTGCTCGTCCTCCCTCATCCCGGCCGTGAACAAGCTCGGCTCGCTGCCCGTCATCCTCTCCGGCTCCGAGGAGCTGAAGAAGAAGTACCTGGGCCCGCTGGCCAAGGGCGACGGGATGTTCTCGTACTGCCTGTCCGAGCCCGACGCCGGCTCGGACGCCGCCGGTATGAAGACCCGCGCCGTCCGCGACGGCGACTTCTGGGTCCTCAACGGGGTGAAGCGCTGGATCACCAACGCCGGTGTCTCCGAGTACTACACGGTGATGGCCGTCACCGACCCGGAGAAGCGCTCGAAGGGCATCTCCGCGTTCGTGGTCGAGAAGTCCGACGAGGGCGTCTCCTTCGGCGCCCCGGAGAAGAAACTCGGCATCAAGGGCTCCCCGACCCGCGAGGTCTACCTCGACAACGTCCGCATCCCCGCCGACCGCATGATCGGCGCGGAGGGCACGGGCTTCGCCACCGCGATGAAGACCCTGGACCACACCCGGATCACCATCGCCGCGCAGGCTCTCGGCGTCGCCCAGGGCGCGCTGGACTACGCCAAGGGCTACGTCCAGGAGCGCAAGCAGTTCGGCAAGCCGATCGCCGACTTCCAGGGCGTCCAGTTCATGCTCGCGGACATGGCGATGAAGGTCTCCGCCGCCCGCGCCCTGACGTACCAGGCGGCCGCCGCCTCCGAGCGGGGCGACGCGGACCTGACGTACCTGGGCGCGGCCGCGAAGTGCTTCGCCTCGGACGTCGCCATGGAGGTCACCACGGACGCGGTCCAGCTCCTCGGCGGCTACGGCTACACGCGGGACTACCCGGTGGAGCGGATGATGCGGGACGCCAAGATCACTCAGATCTACGAGGGCACGAACCAGGTCCAGCGCATCGTGATGGCGCGCAACCTGCCGTAGCACGGCCCTCCGTAACGCGACAGCAGCCTCCGGCCCGCGCCGGAGGCTGCTGCCGTTCACTCGCGCGGGAGCGTCATCCGCCGGTCAGGCGCGGGTTGTCGGTACGGCGCATCAGCCGGGAGCGGCCCACCTGGGCGGTGAACCCCCAGCGCTCGTAGAAGCCGACCAGCTCCGGCTGGCACACCAGCTCCAGGCTCCGCACCCCGGCCAGCTCCGGACGCTCCACGACGGCGGTCATCAGCCGCGCGCCCCAGCCCGCTCCGCGGGAGCCGGGCGCGACGATGACGTCGAGGATCAGCGCGACATAGGTGAAGTCCGTGAGCACGCGGGCGAAGCCGACGAGCCGGCCGTCGAACCGGCGCGCCAGGGTCACGACCAGGTCCGAGGCCGCGGCCATCGCGGCGATGTCCGCCGCGGTTCGGTCCGCGGCCCACCAGGTCGAGCCGTACAGGGCCGCGAGCTGCGGCAGCTGGCCGGGCCCGAGGGCCGAGCCCACGGCCACGTCGTCGTCGGTCACGGCCGCACCTCCCGCGGCGTCACAGCGCCGCTATGTCGCCCACCGGTCGCTTCGGTTCGCGTCGCGGCGGGGTGCTCCCCACCAGGCAGATGTACCGCGTCGCGCGGTGGCGCTGGCCGGCGTACGGCTCCAGCAGCTCCAGCATCCGGTCGTCGTCCGCGCCCCGTTCCCGGGCCAGGGACCAGCCGACGATACGGGGGAGATGGAGGTCGCCGACGGTGACCGCGTCCGGGAAGCCGTTGCTGCGCTGCAGCGCCTCGGCGGCCGTCCACGGGCCGATGCCCGGGACCAGCTGCAGCCGGTGCGCCGCCGCGTCGAGGTCCATCGCCGCGGCCTCCTCCAGCCGGTGCGCGACGCGGGCCGCGCGCACCACGGTGGCCGAGCGCTTGCCGTCCACGTTGGCGCGGTGCCACTCCCAGGAGGGGATCATCGCCCAGTCCCGGGGGGCGGGCGGCACGTACAGGCCGGACACCGGACCGGGTGCGGGCTCGCCGTACTTCCTCACCAGCAGCCGGTACGAGGCGAACGCCTCGTCGGTGGTGACCTTCTGCTCCAGGATCGCCGGCACGAGGGCGTCGAACACGCGCCCGGTACGGACGAGCCGGATCCCTGGGTGGCGCCGCATCGACTCGTACACGAGCCGGTGCCGCGGCAGGAAGGCGTCGGGCTCGTCCTCGGCCCCCAGCATCGCGGGCATCCGCTCGAGCAGCCACGCGGCCCCCGGCCCCCACGCCTCGCCCTCGACCCCGTCCCCACTCCGCCCGACCCGGATGGTCCCCACCCCGTCAGGCGTCCGCACCCCCCGCCACAGGGCCCCGGCCCCGGCCCGGCAGGTCGGATCGAGCGGTCCACGCCGCAACACCCGCACGGAGCGGCCGAGATCGTAGTCCCCGACGGGGACCCACCGCCGAAGAAGAGAGCCCATAACGCAAAAAGGCTACCGCCCACCCACCCCCCACCTCAGCCACTCACCCCCACCCCGAACCACCCAACCGGCCGACGCGGCCGGGCCACGCCGACGAGCATCCGATCCCACCCGGCACACGCGGTCGAGGGGCGCCTGCCAGCCCGTCCGGTCGGGGTGGGCGGGTGCCCTGACCTGTCCGTCGGCCAGGTGCGAGGGGCGGCTGCCCGGCCGGTTGGGTTGGGGTGGGCGGTGTCCTGGCCTGTCCGTCGGGCGGGTGCGAGGGGCGGGTTGCCCGGCCGGTTGGGTTGGGGTGGGCGGTGTCCTGGCCTGTCCGTCGGGCGGGTGCGAGGGGGCGGCTGCCCGGCCCGTCCGGGCGAGGGGGGTGTCCCAACCTGACTGTCGGACGAGGACGAAGGGCCGCTCCCGGCCCGTCCGCAGGGCGAGGTGAGCATCCCGGCCAGTGTGGCGCGTGAAGGCGCAGGACCGCTCCCACTTGGTACGGGCACGGGACGGTCACCGGTCCGGCGCAAGAGGACGAAGGACCGCTCTACCCCGTACGGACGGCCGGCGGGCGTCCCGGCCTGTTCGGCGTATGGGGGGAGGGTCGCCCTCAGCTCCTCCGGCGTATGGGAAGGTCGCCCCCGGGCGTATGGGGGGAGGGTCGCCCTCAGCCCCTCGGGCGTATGGGAGGGTCGCCCCAGCGCCCCAGCGCCCCAGCGCCCCAGCGCCCCGGCGTATGGGGAGAGGGCCACCCCCAGCCCCTCGGGCGTATGGGGGAGAGGGCCATCCCCAGCCCTCCGGCGTATGGGGAGAGGGCCACCCCCAACCCCTCCGTCGCATGAGGGCGAAGGGCCACCCCCAGCCCGTCCGGCGTTTGAGGACTGAGGCGCGAAGCGCCGAATCGCGTCAGCCGGCGCAAGGCGACCCACAGCCCGTCCGGCGTTTGAGGACGAGGCGCGCAGCGCCGATACGCCGGCCACCAGGCACAGGGGTGGAGGTCCGCACACCCCAGCCACCGCGCGAGGGGCCGAGGCCCCACATCCGCGACGGGGGCAAGGGGGCGCAGCCCCGCACCCCTCGCGACGGAGGCCAGGCAGCCGCACCCCCCGAACCGCAACCCGACGACGCGCGGCTAGCGCCCCTGCAACCGCGCCGACCCCACCCGCGCAACCCCAAGCTCCCCGTACAGCCGCGCACCGGGGCAGTCCGTCGAGAACCCGTCCCGATGCCCGGAGATCACCCGCATCCGGATCGCCGCCCCCGCCGCGTACTTCCCGCCACCGGACACCATCGTCACGGTGGCCCGGGGGTTCGCCCCGTAAAGCCCGAGCTTCCACGCCGTGAGCCGCGCCACGGCCTTCACGGCGGCCGGCGACGGGGACACCTTGTCGTACGTGCCGAGGACGGCCACGCCCATGGAGTTCTTGTTGAAGCCGTACGTGTGCGCGCCGAGGACCGCCCGCGTCACCCCGCCGGCCCGCCCCTCGTAGATCTTCCCGCACTTGTCGACGGCGAAGTTGTAGCCGAAGTCCGCCCAGCCGAGGCTCTTGACGTGGTAGCGGTAGATGCTCCGCAGCACGGCCCCGCTCTCCGAGCAGCGGTAGCCGTTGCCGGTGGCGGTGTGGTGGACGAACGCGGCCTTGACCGTGTTCGTGTACCGGAAGCCCGACTCCCGTATCCGCTCGTCGGCCCCCCACCCCCGGCGGGTGACGATGTACGGCCGCGGCCCGACGAAGGGCCGCTGGGCGAGCGTGAGGCCGGGGTTGAACTGGGGCGCCTCGGCCTCGGACGCCTTCTTGGACAGCGCCCGGATCTCCGTCCCGTCCCCGGTCACCAGCCCCGCGTTGACGGACGCGGCCTCCAGCGTCGCCGCGTCGGGCGCGACACCCGCCGGCTCGACGGCGGGATCGGCCTCGACCGCCCGGTCCTCGGACTCCGGCCCGGCACCGGGATCGACCAGCTCGACCCGCAGCCCGGACGGCAGCCCCGCCGGGACGGCCCTGGCCGAGGACCCGGCCGAGGACCCGGTCGCGGACCCGGCCGCGGACCCGGCCCCCACTCCCGGCAGCCCAGGCGTCACCCGCACCTGCACCCCGTCGGAGTCCCCCACCCACAGCGGCGCGGTCGCCCCCCGCGCGGCCCCCGTGCTCTCCGCGGAACCCGGGTCGGGCGCGTCCTCGGAGTGGACGGTGAGGTCCTGCCAGCCGGACCACTCCTCCTCGCCCCGCCCCCGGGTCCGCACCTGCACCGTGCCGTGCAGCTCGGCGGACGGATCCCGCCAGACGACACCGACGAGGGAGAAGGGACGCACGTCCCGGGCCGGCAGCCCCACCGCGGCGTCCCGGCCGGGCGCGCCGCCCCCGTCGGGCGACCGGTCGGAGCCGGTCAGCGGCAGCAGCGGCAGCGACTGCGTGCTGCCGGGCGCGGCGTCGACCGCCGACGCGGCGAGCAGAGAGGTACGGGGGGAGTGGTCGGCGGTCGGGTACAGGACCATCGACGCGAACGCGGCGGCGGCGCAGGCGCCTATCGAGGAAACAGTCAGAGGTCGCATGACTGATCCTCCGCACAACCCGACATACCTGTCTATTCGGCGTATTCCGCTCGGAGTAGGCTGACCCGCTGTGACGACTCCTGAACGCCTCCTGAGCGACGCCCTGTCCACCGACCCGACCCGGCCGCTCGTGACGTACTACGACGACGCGACGGGCGAGCGGGTGGAGCTGTCGGTGGCGACCTTCGCCAACTGGGTGGCGAAGACGGCCAATCTGATCCAGGACGAGCTCGCCGCCGAGCCCGGCGACCGGCTGGCGGTGCTGCTCCCGGCGCACTGGCAGTCCGCGGTGTGGCTGCTGGCGGCCTGGTCCACCGGCCTGGTCGTGGAGCCGGGCGGCGACCCCGCGGCCGCGGACCTGGTGGTGACCGGGCCCGACACCCTGGACGCCGCGCGCGCCTGTACGGGCGCACGCGTCGCGCTGAGCCTGCGCCCGCTGGGGGCGCGCTTCCCCGCGCCGCCCGAGGGGTTCATGGACTACGCCGTGGAGGTGCCGGGCCAGGGCGACCGCTTCATCGCGTACCAGCCCGCCGACCCGGGCGCCCCCGCGCTGGTGACCGACGGGATGGAGCTGACCGGCGCCGAGACGGTGCACCGGGCGCGCGCGGCGGCCGAGCGGATGGGTCTGCACCCCGGCGCGCGGGTGCTCACCGGGCGCGGCTGGGAGGACTGGGAGGGGCTCGCGGCCGGACTGCTCGCCCCGCTGGCGGCCGGCGGCTCGGTCGTCCTGTGCCGCCATCTCGACCGGCTCTCCCCTGACGAGCTCGACAAGCGGCGTACGGACGAACGGGTCACCCATTCGGTGTGAGCCGGCGCCCGGACCCTTCGTACGAACGGAGCGTGGACGACCCTCCGGACCCCCCTCCCGAACGGGGCGGGCCGGACCGGTCGAACGCCCGGGCGCGCCGAGTCGCGGTCGGCCGGGGCCCGGTTCATCATGATCAGATGTACGGGGGGCGTGCCCCCGTAAACGGTGCCATACAACCAACCACGGGTCTCGGCGGTCTGTCACACGGGGGGCGGCCGCCGGCCGCTGCCCGACAAGTGAGGGAAGAGCGCAGGTGACCGACTCCGTCCAGCAGCCGAGGCCGCCCCGTCCGGGCAGGCCGCGGCGCCGCGCGCCCAAGTGGCTGCGCCGGACGGTCCTGTGCCTGTCGCTGTCGGTGTTACTGATCGCCGGACTGGGCTGGTACTTCTACCAACGCCTGGACGGCAACATCAAGATCGACTCGGCCACCGCCCAGGAGCTGCTGCGCTACGAGAAGGCGCGCCCGCGCGCCGCCTCCACGGGCGCGCGGAACCTCCTGCTGATCGGCTCGGACGACCGTTCCGGCGCCGGGAACAGCAAGTACGGCCGCACCACGCCCGGTCAGCGCTCGGACACGGTGATCCTGCTGCACATCGCGGGCAACCGGAAGAGCGCCACGGCGATGAGCCTGCCGCGCGACCTGATGGTCGAGATCCCGCGCTGCCGCCGGCCGGACGGCGAGGAGAGCGGCAGCCAGTTCAACCAGTTCAACTTCGCCTACTCCTACGGCGGCGCCGCCTGCACCATCCGCGTCGTGGAGACGATGACCGGCATCCGCGTCGACCACCATCTGATCCTGGACTTCACGGGCTTCAAGGAGATGGTCGACGCCGTGGACGGGGTGGAGGTGTGCGTCCGCGAGGCGGTCGACGACCAGGCGGCGAAGCTGCGTCTGGAGCCCGGCCGGCAGACCCTCGACGGCGAGCAGGCGCTGGGCTACGTCCGCGCGCGCAAGACCATCGGCGACGGCAGCGACACCGAGCGGATGCACCGCCAGCAGGAGTTCCTGGCCTCGCTGGTGAACAAGGTGAAGAGCAACGGCGTGCTGCTCAACCCGCTCCGCCTGGCGCCGCTGCTGGACGCGGCGACGAAGTCGCTGACCACGGACGAGGGGCTGTCGGACCTCACGGAGCTGTACGAGCTGGTGCGCTCCGTGCGCGACATCCCGATGGACCAGATGCGGTTCCTGACGGTGCCGCGGCGTCCGTACCCGCTCAATACCAACCGGGACGAACTGGTACAGCCGGACGCCGACGCGCTCTTCAAGGCGCTGCGCGAGGACAAGCGCGTGCAGTTCAGCTCGGAGAGCGATCCGGCGAACGGGGCACTCGTAGGCAAAAAACTCTTCAAGGACGGCGTCCGGATCAGGGACCACGGTCCGCTGCGGAAGGCCGACCCGGAAGACGGTCCCACCTATAAGGGGACGACACCGGCAGATGACATCTGCCGGTAAAGCGGATCAATTGGGGGCATGTTAACCGTGGGGCGGGTGGATGGAAGGGGGGCGTGGGGCAGTGGAATTTGTCACGGGCGTCGCTAGACGCCGAGGTGGCCGGATAGTGTGAGCGATCCGGCCGTCCCCCAGGGGCGGCCTGCACTGCACGTACGACCTTCAGCGAGCGCCCCCGGGGGAGGCGCCTTTGGTTTTCGAAGTGAGGACCCGAGCACCGTGGATACGCGAGGCCGTGGGCAGGCGGGCGAAGTCGACCCCGCCGACCAGTGGGTGTTCAATCCGAACACCGGCAGCTACGAGCTGCGCCTGCAGCCACCCGCGCCCAGACGCGCCCCCGGACCGGACGCGGCACATCGAACGGTGCCCAGGCAGCGCCCCAGCGAAACCCGGCTGCCCGGTCCCCGCCGCCCCGAGGGCCTCCAGCCCGACGGTCCGCGCCCAAGCCGCCGCAGGGGCAAGGCCCCGCAGAGCGGCAAGCGCAAGGCCCTGAAGATCACCGGCGGGGTGCTGGGGTTCGTCCTCGTGGCGGGCGCGGGCGCGGCGTACTGGGCGTACGAGAAGCTCAACAGCAACATCAGCAGCACCGAGGTGTACGGCGAGAAGAACGCCGCCGTGGCCAAGGGCCCGGTCAACATCCTGGTGATGGGCACCGACAAGCGCAGCGGCAAGGGCAACACCACGTACGGCGACCGCGAGAGCGTCGGCCACGCCGACACCACGCTGCTGTTCCACGTCTCCGAGGACCGGTCGAACGCGACGGTGCTGAGCATCCCGCGCGACATGATAACGGACATTCCGGACTGCAAGATCAAGGACAAGAACGGGGACTGGAAGGACATCGCCGGCACGCCCGCCGACTACGGGCGTTCCACCCCCCGCTTCAACGAGAGCCTCGGCCAGAACGGCCGTGACCCCGGCTGCACCTGGAAGACCGTCGAGAAGATCACGGGCCTCGAGATCAACCACTTCATGCTCGCCGACTTCAACGCGGTCAAGGAGCTCTCCACCGCGGTCGGCGGCGTCAAGGTCTGTCTGGCCAGGCCCATCAAGGACGAGAAGTCCCACCTGGACCTCCCCGAGGGGGAGTCCGTCGTCAAGGGCGAGCAGGCACTCGCGTTCGTCCGCACCCGCTACTCCGTCGGCTTCGGCAGCGACCTCAGCCGGATCGAGCTGCAGCAGCAGTTCCTCAGCTCCCTCATCAAGGAGATGAAGTCCGGCGACACGCTCACCAACCCCAAGAAGCTGTGGAAGCTGGCCAACGCGGCGACCAAGTCGCTCACCGTGGACAGCGAGATCGACAGCATCAAGCAGCTGTCGGCGCTCGCCAAGGACCTCAGCAAGGTCCCGCAGAAGAACATCACCTTCGTCACCCTCCCGGTGAAGGACAACCCGGAGGAGCCGGAGAACGCCAAGGCCACCGTCGTCATCGACGAGACCAAGGCACCGGCGGTGCTGAAGATGATGCAGTCCGACGTCTCCTTCACCGAGGTGAAGAAGAAGGAGAAGGCCGCGGCCACCGCGAAGGCCAAGCCCGCGGACGTCAGCGTGAAGGTGCAGAACGGCGGCGAGGTCCCCGGCGCCGCGGCCGACACCGCCGAGTGGCTCGTCAAGAAGGGCATCGGCTCGGCCGAACAGGCTGGCAACGCCCCCGAAACCGCGGCGAAAACGACTCTCTCGTACGCTCCCGATCAGCAGGCTCAGGCCAACACCCTGGCCGCCCTCATGGGCCTGCCGAAGACCGCGCTGAAGAAGAACGCCGAGGCGTCCCCGGACGACCCGATGCTGCTCACCCTCGGCGGCGACTTCACCGCCGCGGGCACCCCGATCACCGCCCCGGAGAAGGCCCCGGAGGGGATCCAGTCGGTCAACGGCAACGACAAGAAGTGCGCCAAGTGACACACCCGAGCAGCTGAAGCACGTCAAGACAGGTGTACGTGCCGTACACCGGCAAGCATCGACCTGGAGGGTTCATGGGCCGCAGCAGCGTACGCGGTGCGGGCGGAGGGCGACACCGCGACCGCGACCGCGCGTCCGACCTCGGCTGGGACGAGAGTCTCTACGATTCCGGCCGCGGCTCGCGGGTGGCTGCGCCGCCGCGGCAGCGGGGCTATGTGTCCAACGACGACGGCGATGCCGACGACTTCGACGACGACTACGACCTGCCCCCGCGGCGCGGCGACCGCCGCGCACGGCGCGGACGGCGCTGGGTCAAGTGGTTCGTCGGCACGCTCGCGTTCCTGATACTCGCGACCGCGGGCGGGGGCTGGCTGTACTACCGGCACCTCAACGCGAACATCGAGAAGAAGCCGCTGAACATCGGCACCGGCACCCAGGTCGACAAGAAGGCGCCGAACGCGGACGGCCAGACCGAGCTGAACATCCTGCTGCTGGGCTCCGACAGCCGTGCCTCCAAGGAGAACCAGAAGCTCGGCGGCGCCCGCGACACCGCGGACCAGAAGCCGCGGGCGGACGTGCAGATGCTGCTGCACGTGTCGGCCGACCGCAGCAACATGTCGGTCGTCAGCATCCCCCGCGACACCATGGTGACGATCCCCGAGTGCAAGGACCCCGAGACCGACAAGGTCTATCCGGAGAACACCTACGCCCGTATCAACGAGAGCCTGCAGCACGGCGGTCCGGGTTGCACCGTCGCCACCTGGACGAAGATGACGGGCGTGCACATCGACCACTTCATGATGGTCGACTTCGCCGGCGTGGTGTCGATGGCCGACGCGGTGGGCGGCGTTCCCGTCTGCGTGAAGCAGAACGTCTACGACTCGAAGTCCGGGCTGCGGCTGACCCACGGATCGCACGAGGTCAAGGGCAAGCAGGCGCTGCAGTGGCTGCGCACCCGGTACGCCTGGGGCAGCGACATCCAGCGGGCGAAGGCCCAGCACCAGTACATGAACGCGATGGTCCGCCAGCTGAAGAAGGGCACCAAGCTCACCGACCCCGGCAAGCTGATGAACCTGGCCGAGGCCGCCACCAAGGCGCTCACGGTCGACGAGGGCCTCGGCAGCGTCAAGAAGCTGTACGACCTGGGCAACCAGCTCAAGAAGGTGCCCACCGACCGAATCTCCATGAGCACCATGCCGGTGCTGGAGGACCCGCAGAACCCGAAGGCCACGCTGGTGGAGAACAAGCCGGAGGCGGAGAAGCTCTGGAAGCTGCTGCGCGAGGACACCGCCTTCGACGGCAAGGACAAGAAGAAGGCGGCGAAGACCACGGAGCCCGCCGCCACCCCGCAGCCCAAGGGTGAGGTCGAGGTCGAGGTCTACAACGGCACCGGCTTCAGCAGCCAGGGCCCGGTCCCCGGGCGGGCGGGCGCGATCTCCGACCAGCTCCAGAAGCTCGGTTACGAGCAGGCCGCCAAGAACACGACCCCCAGGCCGATGGCGGACACGACGCTCAACTACGGCACGACGGAGCAGAAGGCCGACGCGCTGGCGCTGGCCAAGGCCATCGGGCTGCCGCAGCGGGCGGTCAAGCAGGCCAAGGGCACGGAGACGCTGACCCTGATCGTCGGCGCCGACTGGCGCACGGGCCTCACGTATCCGAAGGACGCCGCCCAGGCGGAGGACGTGGACAAGGCGCCGGAGAGCGCGGACGTGCTGAACGGCGCGGACGACTCGGCGTGCATGGAGGTCTACGCGCCCTACCGCTGGTAGGACGCCGAGCACACTGAGAGGGGGTGCCCCGCTTCGGCGGGGCACCCCCTCTCAGGCGTTGGTGCGGCTGCGGCCCTGGCCGGGCCGGCCCGGTTCGGCTACGGGGCCACGACCGCCGGCCGGCGCGAGGCGATCACCCGGCGGGCCAGGGAGCGGGGGCTGGTGAGGAAGCCCCAGCCCCAGCACATGTGCATCGTGGCCAGCGCCACGGGGATCTGCGCGCGCGCCCTGAGGCCGAGGCCCCTGCCCGCGGGGACGGAACCGGCGACGATGCCCGCGACGTAACCCCCGGGGATGATCCACCCCAGCGGCGTGAGCAGCGCGCCGACGGCGACGCCCGCGGCGATGCCGAGGACCGCGGCCGGCGGGGCGAGGTAGCGCAGGTTGATCGAACCGGCGTGGTAGCGGGCCACCACGTGGCGCCACTTGCCGTAGTCCTTGTACTGCTTGGCCAGCGCCCGGACGCTCGGCCGCGGCCGGTACGACACCCGCAGCTCGGGCGAGAACCAGATCAGCCCGCCGGCCTCGCGCAGCCGGTAGTTCAGCTCCCAGTCCTGGGCGCGGATGAACTCCTCGTTGTAGCCGCCCTGCCGCTCCAGCGCCTCGCGCCGGAAGACGCCGAGGTAGACGGTCTCCGCCGGACCGGCCTCGCCGCCGGTGTGGAAGGCGGCGTTGCCCACGCCGACCTTCGACGTCATGGCGGCGGCCACGGCCCGCTCCCAGTCGTTCTCGCCCTCGGCGTGCATCACACCGCCGACGTTGACGGCGCCCGTCTCCTCCAGCAGCCGCACCGCGGTGGCGATGTAGCCGGGGGAGAGCATGCCGTGGCCGTCGACCCGCACCACGACCGGGTGCCGGGAGGCCTTGATGGCGGCGTTCAGCGCCGCGGGGGTACGGCCGGTGGGGTTCGGGACGGTGTGGACACGGCACCAGGGGTTCGACGCGGTCTCCTGTACGAGCTGGGCGGCGATCTCGTCCGTCCGGTCCTGCGACGGGCCGAGGGCGATCACCACCTCCAGCTCGCCGGCGTACTCCTGGGCAAGGATGGCCTCGACGGCATGCCGCAGATGACGCTCCTCGTTGAGCACCGGCATGATCACGGACACGGCGGGGGGCTGGTTCTGCGTACTCATAACGGGGATCACCGTACCGCGAACGGGGGAATCCGGCGTGCCGGAGTCGCGCCCGGAGGGTAGGACCTGCCTAGCGTTGACGGTCTGTGCGGGCGCCCGGGCCGGTGGGCGGGGGCCCGGGGTCCGGCGTCCGGGGAGGAGATCACGTGGGTGTGCCGTCGCGCCGGCCCGGGAAGCGCTGGGGACTGCGGTTCGCGGCCGCCCTGTCGCTGCTGGTCCTGGCCGTGGGCGGGGCGGGGCATCTGCTGCTGGCCCGGGTGGGCGGCGGGATCGACCGGGTGGACGCCTTCGAGGGACTCGACGACCGGCCGCGGGACGACGGCCGCGGGCTGAACTTCCTGGTCGTCGGTACGGACCGGCGCGACCGGATCTCCGAGGCCGACCGCGCCCGCTACAGCCTCGGCGGCGCGCCCTGCAACTGCGCCGACACGATCATGCTCGTACACCTCTCGGGCGACCGCGGCCGGGCCAGCGTCGTGAGCATCCCGCGCGACTCGTACGTCGAGTTCCCGCCGCACACCAACAAGGCCCTGGGCGAGCGGCTGGCCAGCCACGCCGGCAAGATCAACTCGGCGTACGCGCACGGCGGGCCGCCGCTGACGGTCCGCGCGGTCGAGAAGATGACGGGCATCCACATCGACCACTATCTGGAGATCGACTTCTCGTCCTTCATGAAGACGGTCGACGTGATCGGCGGCGTGGAGATCTGCTCCGCGCGCCCCCTGCGCGACACGTACTCCGGCCTCGACCTGCCGGCCGGCACCAGCCGTCTCGGCGGCGGCGAGGCGCTGCAGTACGTCCGCGCCCGGCACGTGGACGGCGCCTCGGACCTCGGCCGGATGCGGCGGCAGCAGCTGTTCCTGGCCGCGGTGATGGACAAGGTGTCCGCCACCCGCACCCTGCTCAACCCGGTCCGGCTGCGCCAGGTGAGCGGCACGGTGCTGGGATCCGTCCGGGCGGACTCCGGCCTCAGCGGCGGCGAGATGCTGGCGCTGGGGCGGGCGATGCGGCACTTCTCACCGAGCTCGTCGGAGTTCACGACGGTGCCGATCGCGACCCAGGACCACCAGGTGCCGGGCGTCGGCGCGACGGTCCTGTGGGACCGGGCCAGGGCTGCCGGCCTCTTCGCCCGCATCCGGGCCGACCAGCCCCTGAGCGCCGGCCACAAGCAGGCCGCCGAGCCGGTGGAGGTGGCCCCGTCGTCGATCCGCGTCCAGGTGGTGAACGGCACGGCCGAACCGGGCCTGGGCACCCGGGCCGCGCAGACCCTGGCCCGCGGCGGCTTCGCACTCACGGGCCCCGCCCGCAACGCCCCCTCCCCGGCCGCGCACACGACGATCACCTACGACCCCCGCTGGGACCGCTCGGCCTCCTCCCTCCACACAGCCCTCCCGACGGCCCGCCTCATCCCGTCCCCAGGCCAGGGCCCAGTCATGAAACTCACCCTGGGCCCGGACTTCACCCCGACCTCGATCCACGGCGTACGCCCACCGGACCCGGAGGGCGCGGACGTATGGAACGGGAGCGAACCCCGGACGGAGGACCGGGTGGGGTGCGCGTAAGAGGGCTGCCCGCTGGGGGAGCGGACGACCGCGGCCGCGCAGCGCCGCCGCAGGCGCCGACGCGAACCAGAGCCTCTGAGCGCGACCGCAGCACCACCCCAGCCAGTCCGGCGTCTGAGGACTGAGGCGCGAAGCGCCGAACCGCGCCGCAGGCGCCAGCGCAATCCGACCTTTCCAGCGTGACCGGCACCCCTCCCAGCCCGTCCGGCGTTTGAGGACTGAGGCGCGAAGCGCCGAATCGCGCCGCAGGCGCCAGCGTGACCGGACACTTCGAGCGTGACCACCGCTCCCCCGGGCAACTCCTCGGCGCACACGTCGTACACCCGGCCGCCGCACCCGTCCCGTACCGCGTCGACGAGCAGCCCGTGCCGCGTGG
>NZ_JBFAXR010000035.1:0-68876 GCF_040680895.1 Streptomyces sp. NPDC051940
CCCGCCGGCGCCTGCGGCGCGATTCGGCGCTTCGCGCCTCAGTCCTCAGACGCCGGTCACCGGACCGCAGCCGCCCACCCCACGCCATCGGCAACCGGTGGGCGCTGGGGGCCCCCAGCCCCCCCCGTCACCGACTACACGTAATCCTCAAGCCTCCCCACCGCGAACCCCTCCGCGGCCGCCTTCCGGAGTACCTGTCGGACGACATCCGGCATCTCGCCCGCCCACTCCGACCGCCCGCGGAAGTGCGTGAGCACGATGTCGCCGGGCTCGAAGGACCGCGACCCGCGGCGGTAGTCCCAGCGGTCGGGGAACGCCTCCTGCTGCCACAGCGGTACGACCTCCACCCCGCACGACTTCGCCGCCCGCAGCGAGTCGCCGTTGTAGTTGCCGAACGGGGGGCGGAAGAGCCGCGGCGCCGCACCGAACTCGAGGCGGAGCCGCTCCTGCTGGCCGCAGATCTCGCGCCGTTGCGCGTCGTACGACATCAGCCGGAGGTTCGGATGGTTGAGGGTGTGGTTGTTCAGGGTGACCCCGGCCGCCTGCATGCGGTGGAAGTAGCCGTAGTCCTCCCGGGCGACGAAGTCGGAGAGGAACGCGCTGTAGGGGACGTTCAGCTCCCGCATCATCCGGATGAGCTGGGGATCCTTGTAGTTCCCGTCGTCGATCGTCAGGAAGATCACCCGGTCCGTCGTGGGCACCCGCGTGATCACCGGCGGCAGGTCGGGCGAGCCGTCCCGCGCCTCGAAGCCGGGCTCGGTGACCAGCCGGGGTTTGACCGCGGGCGGTGCCGGAGGCACCAGCGGGGCCTGCGCCAGCCCCCACCGGTGCGCGGTGGCGGTGCGGCGGGCGTACGCGCGGGCCTGCCGCCAGGAGTCGTAGGCGAGGGCCTGCGCCTCGACGCTCCCGTACTTCGCGACGGCCGCGCGGGCGCCGGGGTTGCGGGCGTCGATCAGCCCGCCGCCGGTCCGGGAGTCGTCCCGTACCCCGGAGGGCTGGCCGCAGGCCGCCGCGGCCAGCGCGCCGAACAGCAGCGCGGCCCCGACACGCAGCCCACGGACCGCCCCGCCCACCCGCAGATCCCGGGCGGGCCGACGGATCCGCGGACCCCGACCCGCCCCACCCGATTCATCCGCTTTTCCTACTTGTCGTACTAATTGCATGGAACGGATGGTGCCACCGGTGTCCAGCGACACCCGCGTGACACCTCCGCGAAGTCCACCGGCTGGCCGACAATGGACCCGTGCACGCCCCTGACCCCACGGACCCCACCGACCCCACCCGCTCCCTGGCCGCCCTCCGAGCCCCCGAGGGCCAGACCCTGCTCGACGAGCTCCGGGACCACGACCCCGGGCAGGCGCTGGCGCTGGCCACGCGGCTGCGCCGCGACCACCCGGCGGAGCTGGTCTCGGCCGCCCTCACCCAGGCGCGGCTGCGGCAGCGCGCCGCGGCGAAGTTCGGGGCGGACGCCGGGCGGATGTACTTCACCCCCGACGGCGTTGAGCAGGCCACCCGGACGGCCGTGGCCGACCACCGCGCCGCCCGCTTCAAGGCGCTCGGCGTGACCGCCCTCGCCGACCTGTGCTGCGGTATCGGGGGCGACGCCGTCGCCCTGGCCCGGGCCGGTATCCGGGTGCTGGCCGTGGACCGCGATCCGCTGACGGCCGCGGTGGCGCGGGCCAACGCGGAGGCGCTGGGGCTGGCGGAGCTGATCGAGGTGCGGTGCGCCGACGTGACCGAGGTGGACATCTCGGCGTACGACGCCGTCTTCACCGATCCGGCGCGCCGGGGCGGGCGCGGGCGGATCTTCGACCCCGAGGCGTACTCGCCGCCCCTGTCGTGGGCGCTGGAGGTCGCCGGGCGGGTGTCGCACGCGGCGCTGAAGATCGCGCCGGGCGTGCCGCACGAGGTGGTCCCCGAGGGGGCCGAGGCGGAGTGGATCTCCGACGGCGGGGACGTGAAGGAGGCCGTGCTGTGGTTCGGCACGGGCACGCCCGGCTTCCGGGCCACGCTGCTGCCGTCGGGCGCCACGCTCGCGGGCCGGGGCCTGCCGGACCCGCCCACCGGGCCCGTAGGCCGGTTCCTGTACGAGCCGGACGGCGCCGTCATCCGCGCGCACCTCGTCGCCGAGGTGGCGCAGCAGGTGGACGGGCGGCTGGTCGACGCCACCATCGCGTACGTCACGGCGGACACGCTCACCCCGACCCCGTACGCGACGGCGTACGAGATCACGGACGTCCTCCCGTTCAACCTGAAGAAGCTGAAGGCGCTGCTGCGCGAACGCGAGGTGGGCACGCTCACGGTCAAGAAGCGCGGCTCGGCGATCGAGCCGGAGGAACTGCGCCGCAAGATCAAGCCGTCGGGCCCGAACGCGGCCACGGTCTTCCTCACCAGGGTCGCCGGCGCCCCGTCGATGCTGATCGGCGGTCCGGCCGTGGACCCGCGCCCAAGGCCCTGACGGCGCTGCACGTCCGGACCTACCAGTGCGAGACTTGTGGCCTGGTCATCGACGGGACGCGGGCGCCGCGCCCGACGCGACCGCCTGGCGCCCGTCCGTCGCTCGCCTGCACGACCGGCTACCGGAGTGGCGGGAGAGCGGGAGCCACCGAGGCTCTGGGCAACGGATGCGAGACTAGCGGGGATGACTGACACAACACCGCGGGTGACGGCCGAGATCGATCTGGCAGCCGTACGGGCCAACGTGCGCCGGCTGCGGGACGTCGCGCGCACCGCGCAGCTGATGGCCGTCGTCAAGGCCGACGGGTACGGGCACGGCGCCGTCCCCTGCGCCCGTGCGGCCCGGGAGGCGGGTGCCGCGTGGCTGGGTACGGCCACGCCGCAGGAGGCGCTGGCGCTGCGGGCCGCCGGGGACACCGGTCGGCTGCTGTGCTGGCTGTGGACGCCGGGCGGGCCGTGGCGGGAGGCCGTCGAGGCGGGGATCGACGTGTCGGTCAGCGGGATGTGGGCGCTGAAGGAGGTCGTGGCGGCGGCCCGGGAGTCGGGGCGTACGGCCAGGGTCCACCTCAAGGCCGACACGGGGCTCGGGCGCAACGGCTGCGCTCCCGCCGACTGGGGCGAGCTGACCGCCGCCGCCCGCGCCGCGGAGGCCGCGGGTGCGGTCCGGGTCACCGGCGTGTGGTCGCACTTCGCCTGCGCCGACGAGCCCGGGCACCCCTCGATCCCGCTGCAGCAGAACGCCTTCCGCGAGGCGCTCACCGTCGCCGAGGCCACGGGCCTCACCCCCGAGGTGCGGCACTTCGCGAACTCCCCGGCGACGCTCACCCTCCCGGAGAGCCACTACGACCTGGTCCGCACCGGCATCGCGATGTACGGCATCTCCCCCAGCCCCGAGCTCGGCACCCCCGCCGACCACGGGCTGACGCCCGCGATGACCCTCAAGGCGTCCCTGGCCTCGGTGAAGCGGGTGCCCGGCGGCCACGGCGTCAGCTACGGGCACCACTACACCACCCCGGGCGAGACGACCCTGGCGCTCGTTCCCGCCGGGTACGCCGACGGGATCCCCCGGCACGCCTCGGGCAGCGGGCCGGTCCTCGTGGCGGGCAAGTGGCGGCAGGTCGCGGGGCGGATCGCGATGGACCAGTTCGTCGTGGACCTGGGCGGCGACACCGCCCGGGCGGGCGACGAGGCGGTCCTCTTCGGCCCGGGCGACCGCGGCGAGCCGACCGCCGAGGACTGGGCACGGGCGGCGGGCACCATCGCGTACGAGATCGTCACCCGGATCGGCCAGCGCGTTCCCCGCGTCTACACCGGCGAGGGCGGCCGGGACGGCGAGAACGGCCACGACAGCCACGACGGGGAGGTGCGCGGCCATGGGTGAGGGCAGCTGGTCGACCGCCGGGCGACGGGCGGGCATCGCGGGCGCCGCGATCGGCGTGGTCGCCGCGGGGGCGGCGGCCGGTATCGCGCTGGAGCGGGCGACCGTCGGCCGCGGCATGCGGCGCAGGGCCCGCCTCGCGCTGGACGCCGCCAGCCCCTTCGGCACGGTCCGCGGCACCCCCGGGCGTACGACGTCGGACGACGGCACCGAGCTGTACTACGAGGTCGAGGACGTCCCGGAGCCCCCGGCCGGCGCCAAGGGGCGCCGACGGCGCTTCGGGCGCAAGGCGGCCGGGCCGCTGACCGTGGTCTTCTGCCACGGGTACTGCCTGAGCCAGGACGCCTGGCACTACCAGCGGCTCGCGCTGCGCGGCCTGGTCCGCGCCGTCTACTGGGACCAGCGCAGCCACGGCCGGTCCGGGCGCTCGCAGTCCCCCGACGTGTCGATCGACCTGCTCGGCCGCGATCTGAAGGCCGTGCTGGACGCGGCCGCCCCGGGCGACGGTCCGGTGGTGCTGGTCGGGCACTCGATGGGCGGTATGACGGTCATGGCGTTCGCGGACCAGTACCCGGACCTCGTGGACGCCCGGGTGGCGGGCGTGGCCCTGGTCGGCACCTCGGTCGGCGGGCTCGGCCAGGTGAACTACGGGCTGCCGGTGGCCGGGGTGCGTGCGGTACGGCGGTTCGTACCCGGTGTGCTGAAGGCGCTGGGCAGTCAGGCGGAGCTGGTGGAGCGGGGGCGCCGGGCCACCGCCGATCTCTTCGGGGGGCTCGTCAAGCGCTACTCGTTCGGCGCGCAGGACGTCGATCCGGCCGTCGCGCGGTTCGCGGAGCGGCTGATCGAGTCGACGCCGATCGACGTGGTAGCGGAGTTCTATCCGGCGTTCGGCGAGCACGACAAGACCGAGGCGCTGGAGCACTTCGACGGTGTCCCCGCGCTGGTGCTGGTCGGCGACAAGGACCTGGTCACGCCCGCCTCGCACTCGGAGGTGATGGCCCGTCTGCTGCCGGAGGCCGAGCACGTGGTGGTGCCGGACGCGGGGCATCTGGTGATGCTGGAGCACCCGGAGGCCGTCGACGCGGCCCTGACGGACCTGCTCACCCGGGCCGGCGCGACGACGCTGCCGGTGCCGGACGCCCTGTAGCGCCCCGCGCCGTGGAACCCGGCGGCTTCAGTCCGCCGCCTCCGCCTCCGCCGCGCTGCTGACGAAGTCGTCGACCATCCGGTTGAACAGCGCCGCCAGCTGCCGCAGGTCCTCCGGCGACCAGTCCTTGAGCGCGTTCTGCATGCCGCGGCGGCTCGCCTCGCGGATGCGGTCCACCACCGCGGCGCCGTCCGCCGTCAGCTCGATGCGCTGCGCGCGCCGGTCCTCGGGGTCGGCGACGCGGGCCACGTAACCGAGCTGCTCCAGGCGCTGCACCTGGCGGGTGACGTGCGAGGGCTCCACCGCGAGCCGGGCCGCGAGTTCGCTGGGGCGCAGCGGGTCGCGGTCGGCGAGCTGGCGCAGGACGGACACCGTCGCGCGGTCCAGCGGGACGCCGGCGGCCGCCATCAGCCGTTCGTGCTGGCGGACCCGGCCGGCGAGGTGCGTGATCCGGGACAGTGCGCGTTCGATGTCGACCACCTCCGCGGGGACGGGAGCGGGCTCGGAGCGCGGCGAACGGGTCGACATGCGCCCACCCTAATGCTTGATGCCGCGTTTGACGCCCGGGACGTCCGGATCGATCGGTCATTTCCGCAGGTAGTTTAGTTGCTTGACTCAAGCAATTCAATATGCTTGACTTAGTCAAGTAATTCGCCGGGTGGTACGGAAGGACGGGAAGCCCATGGCCATCGACGTCCTGCTGGCCGACGACCAGGCCCTGCCGCGTGCGGGCCTGCGGGTGCTCATCGACGCGTGCGAGGACATGCGCGTCGTCGCCGAGGCGGCCGACGCCGACGAGGCGGTGGCGCTCAGCCGCGTACACCGCCCGGACGTCGTGCTCCTCGGACTGCAGGGGCGCGATCCGGGGCGGATCGGCTCCGCGGCGGCCGCGCTGCGCGACAGCCCGGCCGGCCTCGCGAGCGTGCTCATCCTGGCGCCGGCGGACCGCGACGACCTCGTCGTACGGGCGCTGCGGGCCGGAGTGCACGGGGTGGTCGACGGCGGTACGGGCGGCACCGAGCTGCTCGCCGCCATCAGGGCCGTGGCCGCCGGGGAGTGGTTCCTCTCCCCCGCCGCGACCCGCACGCTCATCGACCGCTTCCTCGCGACCCCCGAGGCGCGGCCCGCCCCCGCCGCCGCGCCGCCCGAGGCGCTCGCCGCGCTCACCGCGCGCGAACGCCAGGTCATGGCGCTGGCGGCGGAGGGGCTGACCAACGGGGAGATCGCAGACTCCCTCACGGTGAGCCCGCTGACCGCACGCACCCATGTGCTGCGCGCCATGGCCAAGCTCGGCGTCCACAACCGGGCCGGCCTCGTGGCCGCCGCCTACCGGACGGGCCTCGTCCGCCCGCCCGCGGCGGCCGTGTCCCGCTGAGCCCTGCCCGGCCCGCAAGCCCCCTTCGTACGAGAAGACCGACCGTTCCCGTCGTACGAGAAGACCCAGGAGACCAGGAGAGAACCGTGCACCAGCCCACCTCCCAAGCCCGGCCGGGCGCCGTCGTCGGCGTGCTCGCCCTGGCCGGTATCACCGCCGCGGTGATGCAGACCCTGGTCGTGCCGCTCATCGCGGAGCTGCCGCAGATACTCGGCACCAGCGCCTCCAACGCCTCCTGGGTGATCACCGCGACCCTGCTGGCCGCCGCCGTCGCGACGCCGGTGGCGGGCCGGCTCGGCGACCTCTACGGCAAGCGGCCGATGCTGCTGATCTCCACCGTGCCGCTCATGCTCGGCTCGGTGGTCGCCGCGCTGTCGTCGTCCGTCGTACCGATGATCATCGGCCGCGGGCTGCAGGGGCTCGGCATGGGTGTCATCCCGCTGGGCATCAGCCTGCTGCGGGACGTGATCCCCGCCGAGAAGCTCACCACCTCCATCGCGCTGATCAGCGCGTCCATGGGCATCGGCGCCGCACTCGGCCTGCCGATCGCCGCGGCGGTCGCGGAGAACGCCAGCTGGCGTGCGCTGTTCTGGGCCGCGGCCGTGCTGAGCGCGCTGGTGGCCCTCGCCATCCGCACCTTCGTGCCCGCCACCCCGCGCACCGCCGAGCCCGGGCGCTTCGACCCCGTCGGCGCGGTGGGGCTGGGCGTGGGTCTGGTGTCGCTGCTGCTGGCCGTCTCCAAGGGCGCCGACTGGGGCTGGTCGAGCGGCACAGTGCTCGGGCTGTTCGCGGCGGCCGCCGTCGTCCTGCTGGCCTGGGGCTGGTGGGAGCTGCGCACTCCCGAGCCGCTCGTCGACCTGCGGGTGACCGCGCGGCCGGTGGTCCTGCTGACCAACCTGGCGTCCGCGGTGGTGGGCTTCGCCATGTACGCCCAGTCGCTGATCCTGCCGCAGCTGCTGCAGCTGCCCGAGGCCACCGGCTACGGACTCGGGCAGTCGATGGTGGCCATGGGCCTGTGGATGGCGCCCGCCGGCCTGATGATGATGGTCGTCGCGCCGATCGGCGGCCGGCTCACCGCCGCGCGCGGCCCGAAGACCACGCTCGTCACCGGCAGCCTCGTCATCGCGGCGGGCTACGCCTCCTCGATGGCGCTGCTCGGCTCCACCTGGGGGCTGCTGATCGTCACCCTCATCACCAGCGCGGGCGTCGGGTTCGCGTACGGCGCGATGCCGGCGCTCATCATGGGCGCCGTGCCGCAGTCCGAGACGGCGTCGGCCAACAGCTTCAACACCCTGATGCGCTCGATCGGCACCTCGGTGGCCGCGGCCGTGGTGGGCGTGGTGCTGGCCCAGATGACCGTGGACTTCGGCGGCCACGCGCTGCCCTCCGAGGACGGCTTCCGCACCGGACTGCTGATCGGGTGCGGCGTGGCCCTGCTGGCCGCCGCGATCGCCTCGTTCATCCCGCTGCGCAAGGACGCCGGCGAGGCGGACCGGGACGGCGCCGGGGCGCCGGTGGAGGCGGCGGCCGCCCACTGAACGCACGGCCGGGACGGCCGCCGGGTGCCCGGCGGCCGTCCCGGAGCCTCTACGCTGGCGCACATGCAGGATGTGCACACCCGACTGACCGTCACCTCCCCGGAGCAGATGCGCGAGCTGGGCCGCCGGCTCGCCGGGCTGCTGCGCGCCGGGGACCTCGTGCTCCTCACCGGCGAGCTCGGCGCCGGCAAGACGACGCTGACCCGGGGCCTCGGCGAGGGCCTGGGCGTACGCGGCGCCGTCACGTCCCCCACGTTCGTCATCGCCCGGGTCCACCCGTCGGTCTCCGGCGGCCCGCCGCTGGTGCACGTGGACGCGTACCGGCTGCCCGGCGGCCTGGACGAGATGGAGGACCTGGACCTCGACGTCTCACTCCCGGAGTCCGTGGTGGTCGTCGAATGGGGCGAGGGCAAGGTCGAGGAGCTGTCCGACGACCGGCTGCACGTCCTGATCGAGCGGACGACGGGCGGGACGGCGGCCGAGACGACCGAAGCGACCGAAGCGGCCGACGATTCCGCACCGGACACCCGCAAGGTCACGCTCATCGGCGTGGGCGAGCGGTGGCGGTCCGACGGCCTGGCCGCAGTCACCCTCTAGAAGCCCCTGCCCGCAGCCCCCGCGTCGTACATTCCGACGAACATGCCGACAGGCCGTCGGCAAAATATTGCCCCGGACCGCACCCCCGTGGTGCCATGGCCGTATGCCGCACACCGGGAACGACCGAGAGGCGCGGCCGTCGATGCAGGAGCTCCTCGCCGCAGGGGCCGCGGCACAGGCGGTCTGCTCACCGCCGCCCGCTGAGGAGGAGCCCGAGCCCCGCCGGGCCGGCCCGGAACGGCCGGACACCCCTCGAACGGACATGGAACAGCCCGAGGCCGCGTAACACGTTCGGGTAAATCCGGGACCGGCGCTCAGCGCACCACGACGACCGGCATGCCCGGCGTCGCGAACTTCCACAGGGCCGCCCCGTCCGCCCGTCCGCTGCGCACGCCGCCGGTCTTCAGGCTCTTCTCCGGCGGCGCCGTCGACCCGTTCACCGCGGCGCCGAAGCCGACCGTGACCGGGCCGACGTTCGCGAAGCGCACCACGTGCTCGACCGCGACCCCGTCCGAGCCGGTGATGTTGTTCGACCGGCTGGTCACCTTGTACTCCCCGGGCGGCGGGCTGACGTTGCTGGGCGTCACCTTGTACGTACGCAGCACCGTCCCGTCCTCGTCCACCAGCCACACCCGCCGGGCGCCGAGCGCGTACACGACCCGCTCCCCCTCGCCGGACCGGGCGGGCAGCGCGGAGGCGGGGGTCTTCTTCGCCCCGGGCGTCGTCGGGGAGGAGGCGGAGGGTGTCGTCTCCGGTCCCGCCTCGGGCGCGCTTCCCGACGCCTGGACCGCCAGGAACCCGACGACCGCGAGCGCCGCGGCGGTCAGCACGGCCACGAACGTTCCCGGGCTGCTGCGGCGTGCCACCTACGACCTCCGGACTCAAGACGATGCGCTACCCCGGACCGTACTGCAGTCCGGCCCGGGCCGGGGTTGCGGGGCGGAGCCGTTAGGCTCATCGTGTGCTGCTGCTCGCCCTGGACACCGCAACCCCCGCCGTCACGACCGCGCTCCACGACGGGGAGTCCGTCGTCGCCGCGAGTCACCAGGTGGACGCCCGCCGGCACGGCGAACTGCTGCTGCCCGCCGTGGACCGCGTGCTGGCCGAGGCCGGCCGGCGGCTGACCGAGGTCACGGACATCGTGGTGGGCGTCGGCCCGGGCCCGTACACCGGGCTGCGGGTCGGGCTGGTCACCGCGGACACCTTCGGCGCCGCGCTGGGCGTGCGCGTGCACGGCCTGTGCACGCTGGACGGCATCGCGTACGCCGCGGGGCTCACGGAACCCTTCGTCGTGGCGACGGACGCGCGCCGCAAGGAGGTCTACTGGGCCCGGTACGCCGACTCCCGCACCCGGATCACCGAGCCGGCCGTGGACCGGCCGGCTCACATCGCCGGGGAGGTCGCGGGACTGCCCGTGGCGGGTGCCGGGGCCGAGCTGTACCCGGACGTCTTCCCCGACGCCCGGCCCCCCGCCCACCAGTCGGCCGCCGCCCTCGCCTCGCTCGCGGTGGAGCGGCTGGCCCGCGGCGAGGAGTTGCTGCCCCCGCGCCCGCTGTACCTGCGCCGGCCGGACGCGCAGGTGCCGGCCGGGTACAAGGCGGTCACGCCGAAGTGACCGAGGTGACCCTCCGCGAGATGCGCTGGTGGGACATCCCCGCCGTGCTGGAGCTGGAGCACGAGCTGTTCCCCGAGGACTCCTGGTCGTCGGGGATGTTCTGGTCGGAGCTGGCGTACACCCGCGGACCGCACGCCAACCGGCACTACGTGGTGGCCGAGGAGTCCGACGGCCTGCTGGTGGGGTACGCGGGACTCGGCGCCCCCGCCGAACAGGCCGACGTGCTGACCATCGGCGCCGCCCGCGACCACTGGGGCACCGGCCTCGGCCCCCGGCTGCTGCACGACCTGCTGGACGCCGCGGCCGGGCGCCGCTGCACCGAGGTGCTGCTCGACGTACGCGCCGACAACCCGCGCGCCCAGCGCATGTACGAGCGCTTCGGCTTCAAGCCGATCGGCATCCGCCGCGGCTACTACCAGCCCGCGAACGTCGACGCGGTCGTCATGCGCCGCGAGATGAACGGCAAGGAAGAGACCTATGGCTGACTCCCGCGACTCCCGCGCCTCCCGCGCCTCACGCGACGAACCCCTGGTCCTCGGCATCGAGACCTCCTGCGACGAGACCGGCGTGGGCATCGTGCGCGGCCACACCCTGCTGGCCGACGCGGTGGCGTCCTCCGTCGACGAGCACGCCCGCTTCGGCGGCGTGGTGCCCGAGGTGGCGAGCCGGGCGCATCTGGAGGCGATGGTCCCGACCATCGAGCGGGCGCTGAAGGACGCCGGGATCAAGGCGAGCGACCTCGACGGCGTCGCCGTCACCGCGGGCCCGGGCCTCGCGGGCGCGCTGCTGGTGGGCGTCTCGGCGGCCAAGGCGTACGCCTACGCGCTGGGCAAGCCGCTGTACGGCGTGAACCATCTGGCCTCGCACATCTGCGTCGACCAGCTGGAGCACGGCGCGCTCCCGGAGCCGACGATGGCGCTGCTGGTCTCCGGCGGGCACTCCTCGCTGCTGCTGGCCCCCGACATCACCTCCGACGTACGGCCGCTGGGCGCGACCATCGACGACGCGGCGGGCGAGGCGTTCGACAAGATCGCCCGGGTGCTGGGTCTGGGCTTCCCCGGCGGGCCGTTCATCGACAAGGCCGCCCGCGAGGGCGACCCCGCCGCGATCCGCTTCCCGCGCGGGCTGACCGGGCCCCGGGACGCTGCGTACGACTTCTCCTTCTCGGGCCTGAAGACCTCCGTGGCCCGCTGGGTCGAGGCCCGGCGCGCGGCCGGCGAGCCGGTGCCGGTGGCGGACGTGGCGGCCTCCTTCCAGGAGGCGGTGGCGGACGTGCTGACCAAGAAGGCCGTGCGCGCCTGCAAGGACAACGGCGTGGACCACCTCATGATCGGCGGCGGTGTCGCCGCGAACTCCCGGCTGCGGGCGATGGCCCAGCGCCGCTGCGAGGACGCGGGCATCGTGCTGCGCGTGCCGCGCCCGAAGCTGTGCACGGACAACGGCGCGATGGTCGCCGCGCTGGGCGCGGAGATGGTGGCCCGGGGCCGTTCGGCGTCGGCGTGGGACCTGTCGGCGGACTCGTCGCTGCCGGTGGAGGAGACGCACGTGCCCGGTCCCGACCACGACCATGTGCACGAGCACGAGCTGCGGAAGGACAACCTGTACTCGTGACCCTCGCGTTGATGTGGGAGGCCAAGGCGGCCGCCGGGCGGGCGGATGAGCTGCTGGAGTGGGCGCGGGCGCAGGCGCTGACGGAGATGCCCGCCCGGCGGGAGACGATGACCGCCCCGGGTGAGCGGGTGCTGGTGATCACCTGGTGGGAGGGCTCGTACGACACGAAGGCCCCGGAGCTGCCCGATCCCCCGGCGGAGCTGTGCGCCCGGCCCGTGCACCGCTGGCGCTTCGAGTCCGTGGCCGTGGAGGGCGGGCGTACGCACGTCTGGTCCGACGGCCGTCATACCCAGGTCTGACCTGGGAGTCCAGGCCCTGGTCCGACGCGGGGCCGCCCGGTCGGGCGCGATGGTGGGGGGCATGGACGGATACGGTCGGGTCATGAGGCGCGTGCGGCGGTTCCTGCTGTTCGCCGCGGACGCCGCGGCGGCGCTGGTGCTGGTGCTCATGTACGTCGGTTTCGCCGGGATGCGGTTCCCCGACGGGCACAGCGGTGCCGACGTGTACGGCCTGCTGATCGCCTTCGGCGTGGGGCTGCCGATCGCGGTGCGGCGGCGGTGGCCGCTCACCGTGTTCGCGGTGGTCATGAGCGCGATGGTCGCGGCCACCCTGCTGGACATCACCCGGGAGCCGTTCCTGGCCGGAGGTCTCGCCGCGTATCTGGTCGGGCTGAGCCGGCCGCCGCGCCGCGCCGTGCCCGTGCTGGCGGCCGGGACGGCGGCCGCGGTCGTCAGCGTGGTGCTGGGGCTGGCCGTCTTCAGCCCCACCGAGGGCTGGTGGCCGGCGAGCACGCTCGCGGTCCTCGCGGGGCTCATGGTGGGCGGCTGCGGGGCCGCGGGGTGCCTGCTGCGGTGGCGGCGGGCCGAGTCCGTACGACGGGAGGCGCTGCGCGCCCGCCGGGCGGTGGCGGACGAGCGGATGCGCATCGCCCGCGAACTGCACGACATCGTGTCGCACAACCTCAGCCTGATCGCCGTGAAGGCCGGCGTGGCCGCGCACGTCGCCGAACAGGACCCCCTGGAGGCGCGGGAGGCGCTGCGGGTGATCGAGGAGACGTCCCGCTCGGCGCTCGCCGAGATGCGGCGCACCCTGGGCGTGCTGCGCACCGAGGGCGCGCCGCTGGGCCCGGCGCCCGGGCTGGACGGGCTGCGCGAGCTGGCGGCGCAGGCGGAACGGGCGGGCGTGGACGTGGAGCTGACGGTGCGGGGCGTGGACGGTCTGGGCGAGGGGCTGTCGGTCACGGTCTACCGGCTCGTCCAGGAGGCGCTGACGAACGTCGTGAAGCACGCGGCGCCCACCAGGTGCGCCGTACGCGTCGAGGCAGACGGGCGGGAGGTGCGCGTCGAGGTGTCCGACGAGGGCCGCCCCGGCCCGCCGCCGCGTGAACTCCCCGGCGGGCACGGGCTGCTGGGGATGAGGGAGCGGGTGACGATGTACGGCGGGACGTTCGGGGCGGGGCCCCGGGGCGACGGGTTCGCGGTGTCGGCGCGGCTGCCGCTGGACGGGGAGAGGGTGCCCGAGAGCGCGCCCCCCGGTGTGCGGGAGGAGCGGTCGTGACCGATCCCGTACGGGTGATCGTCGCCGACGACCAGGCCATGGTCCGCGGCAGCTTCCGGGTCCTGGTCGACCACACGCCGGGCATGACGGCAGTCGGCGAGGCGGCGACCGGGGCGGAGGCGGTCGAACTGGCCCGCCGCGAACGGCCGGACGTCGTCCTCATGGACATCCGGATGCCGGAGGTCGACGGCATCGAGGCGACGCGCCGCATCAGCGGGGACCCGTCCACCGCGGGCGTGCGGGTCCTCATCCTCACGACCTTCGACCTGGACGAGTACGTGTACGCGGCGCTGCGCGCGGGCGCGGCGGGCTTCCTGCTGAAGGACACGCCGCCGGCGGACGTGCTGGCCGCGATCCACGTGGTCGCGTCCGGGGAGGCGCTGCTGGCGCCGTCGGTGACGCGCCGCCTGATCGAGACGTTCGCCCGGCTGCCGGATCCGGGCCGCCGCCCGTCCGCACGGGCCCTCGACGGGGTGACCGACCGCGAGCTGGACGTCCTGCGGCTGATCGCCCGCGGCCTGTCGAACACGGAGATCGCCGGGGAGCTGCATCTCAGCCTGGCGACCGTGAAGACCCACATCGGCCGGCTGCTGGCGAAGCTCCAGGCCCGGGACCGGGCGCAGCTGGTGATCGTGGCGTACGAAACGGGCCTCGCGGGGTGATCGCGTAGGACACTGGAGCGCATGAGGCTCGCCCACCGCGTAGAGACCGTCCGGGCCGCCGAGGCGGCGCTCATGGCCACGCTCCCCGAGGGAGCCCTGATGCAGCGGGCGGCCGCGGGTCTCGCGGCGGCCTGCGCGGACCTGCTGGGCCGGGTCTACGGCAGCCGGATCGCCGTGCTCGCCGGCAGCGGGGACAACGGCGGCGACGCCCTGTACGCCGGCGCGCGGCTGGCGCGGCGCGGGGCGTCCGTGCGGGCGCTGCTGCTCAGCCCGGAACGGGCGCACCCCGGCGGACTCGCGGCCCTGCGTGCGGCGGGAGGGTACGTCGTACCGGCGGAGACCCGTCAGCTCGCGGACGTCGACCTGGTCGTCGACGGGATCGTCGGCATCGGCGGCAAGGGCGGGCTGCGCCCCGCCGCCGCGGCGCTGGTACGGGCCGTACGGGCGCCGATCGTCGCGGTGGACCTGCCCAGCGGCATCGACGCGGACACCGGCGAGGTCACGGGCGAGGCGGTGCGGGCGACGGCGACGGTGACGTTCGGGACGTACAAGCCGGGCCTGCTCATCGACCCGGGCCACGCCCACGCGGGCGCCCTGCGCCTGGTCGGCATCGGCCTGGACCTCCCCGCGCCCGACGTGGAGGCCCTGCAGCACGCGGACGTCGCCGCGCTGCTGCCCGTGCCGACGGCGGCCAGCGACAAGTACAGCCGGGGCGTCGTCGGCGTCGTCGCCGGCTCGGAGCGCTATCCGGGCGCGGCCGTCCTCGCCGTCGGCGGCGCGCTGCACGGCGGCGCGGGCGCGGTGCGGTACGTCGGCGCCGCCGCGTCGGCCGTCATCGCGCGCTGGCCGGAGACCCTCGTGCACGCCGGCCCGCCGGCGAAGGCGGGGCGGGTGCAGGCGTGGGTCGTGGGCCCGGGGCTCGGGGACGGTCCCGAGGCGGCGCGCGCGGTGGCGGACGTGCTGGCGTCGGACGTCCCCGTCCTCGTCGACGCGGACGGGCTGCGCTTCATCACCCCGGAGCTGCTGGCGGCCCGCGGCGCGCCCACCCTGCTGACCCCGCACGCGGGGGAGGCGGCGGCGCTGCTCGGCGTACCCCGGGCGGAGGTGGAGGCGGCGCGGCTGGCGTCCGTACGGCGGCTGGCGTCGGCGTTCTCGGCCGCGGCGCTGCTGAAGGGGTCGACGACGCTGGTGGCCGACGCGTCCGAGCTGCCGGTGCGCGTCAATCCGACGGGCAGCTCCTGGCTGGCCACGGCGGGCAGCGGCGACGTGCTGTCGGGCCTGACGGGCTCGCTGCTCGCGTCGGGCCTCGCCCCGCGCGACGCGGCGGCGGCGGGCGCGTACCTGCACGGCCTCGCGGGACGCCGCGCGGCCGCCGGGGCGCCGGCGGGGGCGCAGGAGCTGGTGGCCGCGCTGCCCGAGGTGTGGCGGGACGTGGCGCGGGGGTGAACGGGGGGCCTCGCCCATGAGACCAACCTCACCCCGGACCCGACATGACCCCTCCCGGGGGGAACCGCAGAATTGGGCACGTGACCTCGCCGCTGAGCACGATGCCGCCGCCGCACCACCCCTCCGCCCGGAGGAGGCACCAGGACACCACGCCGTACGTGGACCTGACGCGTGCGGAGTGGAGCGCGCTGCGGGAGAAGACGCCGCTGCCCCTGACGGCCGAGGAGGTCGAGCGGCTGCGCGGTCTGGGCGACGTCATCGACCTGGACGAGGTACGGGAGGTCTACCTCCCCCTGTCCCGGCTGCTCAACCTGTACGTGGGCGCGACCCACGGCCTGCGCCGCGCCGTGAACACCTTCCTCGGCGACGCCGGGAACGGCCACCGCCCGCAGACCGGCACCCCGTTCGTCATCGGCGTGGCGGGCAGCGTCGCCGTCGGCAAGTCGACGACCGCCCGCCTGCTGCAGGCGCTGCTGGCCCGCTGGCCGGAGCACCCGCGCGTGGAGCTGGTCACCACGGACGGCTTCCTGCTGCCGAACGCGGAGCTGCACCGCCGCGGTCTGATGTCGCGGAAGGGCTTCCCCGAGTCGTACGACCGCCGCGCCCTGACCCGCTTCGTCGCGGACGTGAAGGCCGGGAAGGACGAGGTGCGCGCCCCGGTCTACTCGCACCTGATCTACGACATCGTCCCCGACGAGCAGCTCGTCGTACGCCGCCCGGACATCCTGATCGTCGAGGGCCTGAACGTCCTGCAGCCCGCCCTGCCGGGCACGGACGGCCGTACGCGGGTGGGGCTCGCGGACTACTTCGACTTCAGCGTGTACGTCGACGCGCGCAGCGAGGACATCGAGCGCTGGTACCTGGGCCGGTTCCGCAAGCTCCGCGACACGGCGTTCCAGGACCCGGACTCGTACTTCCGCAAGTACACCCAGGTCTCCGAGGAGGAGGCCCTGGACTACGCTCGCCAGATGTGGCGCACGGTCAACGAGCCCAACCTCCGCCAGAACGTGGCCCCGACGCGGGGCCGCGCCACGCTGGTGCTGCGCAAGGGCCCCGACCACAAGGTGCAACGGCTGTCGCTGCGCAAGCTGTAGCGGCGCTCACCGCCGCGGGCCTGGGGGCCGGAAGCCCCGCGTGCTCAGAGGGGCTTCTCGGCGGCGGTCCTGAACTCCCGCAGGAGCGTGGCGGCTTTCTCCAGGTCGTCCATGTCGAACACGGTGAGGAACCCGTCGGTGGTGCGGTCCACCCAGCCGCACATGACGGCGTCCTGCCCGCCGCCGTCGACATGGCCGCAGGCGAGCGCGCCACCGAGCGGTCCCGGGTCGAACGATTCGACGTCCTCCGACCGGGCGCCCGCGAAGGCGTTGCGCAGGCCCTGCGCCGGGGAGTCCCTCCTACGCTCCTCGGCCATCTCCGGGTCCCAGTCGTCGGCGCTCCCCTGGAACACGGCTGCCGGGTTGCCGCCGTCGTGGCTGTAGAACCAGCGCTTGCCGTACGCGGGCGGCTTGAGCCGGGACTCCAGGTCGGCCGCCGCGTCACCGGTGAGCAGCGCGTAGTCCCGTACGGACGGCGGCGCGACGACGGTCTGTGCCCTGGCGGGGCCTTCGTCGGCCGCGGAAGCGCTGTCGTCCAGCAGGAACACCCAGCGCAGTCCGCCCAGTACGGCCACCAGGGCCATCAGCAGCACGATCACCAGGCGCCGCTTGGCCTTCAGCCGCTCGACCTCGGCCACCTGGTCCGGCGTCTCCGCGTAGGGGGCGTCCCGCCACGTGCGGGTGAAGAACCACAGCGCGGCCATCACGGCGAGGGTCACCAGCACCGCGCCTATCAGCTGACCGGATTCGAATGCACGCGAGTCACGGTCGATCCCGAGCATGATCATGGCCGGATCCTAGCGGCGAAGATCCCGCATGTTCACGTCACGGTTCGGTCTCGAACGTAGGGCCGTCCGGGACGCGCGGCCACGCGGTAGCCTCTGCCGCATGCTTCACGTGCGTATCCACGTGCCCACCGGGCGTACCGAGGAAGTCCTCGGCCTGATCCACAAGACCGTCGGCACCACGCATCTCGCCGTACTTCCAGGGGCGTCCCTGGAACCCGAAGGCGACCTGGTGCTGTGCGACGTGGCGCGCGAGGCCGCCGACGGGCTGCTGCACGAGCTGCGGCGGCGCGGGCTGTGCGACGACGGTGCCGTCACCGTGGACGACGTGGGGCTGACGCTCTCCACCCGGGCGGACAAGGCCGAGGAGGACGCTCCCGGCGAGGCCGCGGACGCCGTCGTGTGGGAGTCCCTCGTCGAGGAGACGCACGAGGAGTCGACGCTCTCGATCACGTTCCTGGCGATGCTCACCGTCGCCACCCTGCTCGCCGCCTGCGGCGTGATGATCGACAGCTCGATCCTGATCGTGGGCGCGATGGCCGTGGGGCCCGAGTTCGGCCCGATCGCGGGGCTCTGCGTGGCGCTGGTGCAGCGGCGGCCCCGGCTGGTGGGGCGGTCCGTCGCCGCGCTGCTCGGCGGTTTCGCGGTGGCGATGTCGGTCACCGTGGGCTTCAGCTTCATGATGGACGCCTTCGGCTACTTCACGATGGACATGCTGGAGGGGAAGCGGCCCCAGACGGGCTTCATCTGGGATCCCGACGCCTTCTCCTTCATCGTCGCCGTGCTCGCCGGCACCGCGGGCACGCTGTCGCTGACCTCCTCCAAGTCGGGGGCCCTGGTGGGCGTGGCGATCTCGGTGACCACGGTGCCCGCAGCGGCGAACGCGGCCATCGCGCTGAGCTACGGCGACTTCGCCCAGGCCCGCGGCTCCACTTACCAGCTCCTGCTGAACCTGCTGGGCATCATCGTCGCCGGCACGGTCACCCTCCTCGTCCAGAAGGGCTACTGGGCCATGACCAGGCACGAGACGGTGTCCCAGCACGTCCGGGACATCACCCGGCAGCAGCGCACCGGCAGCGCGCGCCGGTAGCTGCCATCGCGGCCCGGCGCTCAGCCCGCGAACGACACCTCCGCCGCCTCCACCACTCCCGCGGCGCGCCCCGGAGCCGACTCGTACCGCCAGTACAGGTTCGTGTGCGCGATGACCTGCTCCGGCGGCGGGGCGCCGTACTCGCTGAGGTCGGTCGTCGTGTGCGCGTCGCCGACCAGCGTCACGTCGTAACCACGGGTGAAGGCACCGTGGATGGTGGCGCGGACACACGCGTCCGTGGAGGCGCCGGTCACGACCAGCCGGCCCGCTCCGGCGGCGGCCAGCACGTCCTCCAGCTCCGTGCCCTCGAACGAGTCGCCGTACTGCTTGTGCACCAGCGCCTCCGGCTCCAGCCGGACCAGTTCGGGGACATAGGCCCAGCCCTCGCTCCCCCGCTTCGTGTTCTCGTCGTTGTGCTGGATCCACACGACGGGCACCCCCTCGGCGCGGGCACGCTCGACCAGCGCACCGATGGCGGCGACGACCTGGTCGCGACGGACCGCCTTCTCCACGACGGCGTTCTGCATGTCGATCACCAGCAGGGCCGTACGGGGGCGGTCGGGCAGGTTCGTCATCGCGGTCTCCTTCGGCCGTTGGGGAGGCGGGGTCGGAGGTATGGGTCGCAGGCAACGCTAGCCCCCGACGCCGGTATCCGGCCCGTTCATAACCGATCGTCAAAATCCGCGCCCCCACGGCGCGTTCCGCGTAGCCCCCGCGGACCGCGCCCTGATACGCCTGGCAACTGCCGTGTCCACGACATAGGGAGTCGCCATGCCCGTGGTCCGTAGATCCTGGTTCGCCCTCGCCGCCGGCGCCTTACTGGCCGGCCTCTTCACCGGCCCGCCGAGCCAGGCGGCCGCCCCGCCCGACCCGCCCGCCCCCGTCACCGTCCCCGCCGTCCGCTCCTGGGACGGCGCTCCCGGCACCTGGGAGCTGGGCTCCGGCACCCGGATCGTGCTGGGCGACCCCGCCCTCGCGGACGTCGCCGCGCTGCTGGCCGACGAACTCGCGGGCCAGGAGGGCGTACGCCCCCGCGTCGTCACCGGGACCGCGCCCCGTACCCACGACATCCAGCTCGACCTCACCACCACCGCCCCCGGCAACAGCCCCGAGGGCTACGAACTCTCCCTCGCCGACGCCGCCCGGATCTCCGCCGCCGACCGCCGCGGCGTCCTGTACGGCACCCGCACCCTGCTGCAGGCCCTGCGCACCAGCGGGCACCCCGGCGCGATCGCCCGCGGCACCGTCCTCGACTGGCCGTCCCAGCCCCAGCGCGGGCAGATGCTCGACGTGGGCCGCAAGTACTTCCCCGTCGACTATCTGAAGCAGCAGATCCGCCAGACGGCCTGGTACAAGCTCAACACCTTCCATCTGCACCTGTCGGACTGGAACGGCTACCGCATCGAGAGCGACCTCTATCCGGAGATCGTCTCGCCGGACCACTACACCAAGGCCGAGCTGCGCGACCTGGAGGACTACGCCGCCCGCTACGGCATCACGATCGTCCCCGAGATCGACCTGCCCGGACATGCCGCCGCGATCGGCGACGCCCGCCCGGACCTCGCCTTCGCCTGCGAGTCCCTCTCCCGGCCCAACAACAACTGGGAGGGCTCGGACCGCGGCCACTGGACGCTCGACTACACCAAGCCCGCGATGCGGGAGTTCGCGAAGAACCTCGCCGGCGAGGTGGCCGACATCTTCGACAGCCCGTACCTGCACATCGGCACGGACGAGGTCCCGCTCACCCCGGCGCAGCTGGCGTGCCCGGAGCTGGTGGCGTACCAGCAGGCCAGGGGCTATCCGTATGTCGGCGACGTACTCGTGGAGTTCATCGACGAGATGGACGCCGCGATCCGCGCCAAGGGCAAGACGACGCAGATCTGGCAGTGGTGGGACTTCCGGCAGACCACCAGCATCGACCCGGACAAGCGGATCGTCGTCAACGAGTGGCTGGCCCCGCCCGAGGCCCGCGCCGCCGAGGGCTATCCGACCGTCGGCGTCCAGGACGGACCGCTGTACGTGAGTCCGGGCTTCGGGGCCGCGCCCGGCAAGTACGGCTTCTTCGACGTCCGTACGACCTACCGCGACTACCCCTTCGCGGCGAAGCCCGGCATCCTCGGCTACCGCGTCGCGCGCTGGTCGGACCGGACGCAGACGTTCGCCGTCGGCTGGGTGGACTACTTCGCGCGGCGTCCGGTGGCGGTGGTCGCGGACCGGACCTGGGCGACGCCCGCCGGTTCGGACGTACGGCCCTTCCTCGACCGGTACGACCAGGTGGGCGACGCCGGTCCCGTGCCGGCCGCCGACCCCGCGGACCTCGCCTCGCAGATCGGCGCCAACCCGGGCCTGACCACGCAGCAGGGCTGGACGGCGGCCGCCACCACCGAGGAGACGGTGCACTCGAACGGGCGGGCGGCCCGCGCGGTGGACAACGATCCGTACACCCACTGGCACAGCGACTACACCGCCACCCTCCCGCAGCAGCTGACCGTCGACATGGGCGCCGTCCAACGGATCGCGGGCGTGCGCTACATGCCGCGGCAGGACGGCGGCGTCAACGGGATGGTGAAGGCGTACGAGGTGCTCGTCTCCACCGACGGCGCGCAGTGGCGGACGGTCGCGAGCGGGGCGTTCCCCGCGGACCGTACGGAGTTCGTCGTGCCGTTCGAGGCGACGGGCGCGCGCTACATCGCCCTGCGCGCGCTGAGTGAGCACGGGGCGTCCAACACCTTCGCCTCCGTCGCGGAGTTGGACGCGGTACGGGCCCGCTGACGAGCGCGGCAGAGGCACGCTGACACGTGAGAGGGCCGGTGCACCCGCACCGGCCCTCTCACGGAATCGGAAGGCGTCAGCCCAGCGCCGACTTCACGATGTCCGCCAGCCGTCCCGCCACCGACCGCGCGTGGTCGATGTCGGCGGCCTCGACCATCACCCGGACCAGTGGCTCCGTACCCGACGGGCGCAGCAGTACGCGGCCGGTGGAGCCCAGCTCCGCCTCCGCGTCGGTGACGGCGGCGGCGACCTCGGCGGAGGTGGCCACCCGGGACTTGTCGACGTCGGGGACGTTCACGAGCACCTGCGGCAGCCGCTGCATCACCGCGGCCAGCTCGGCCAGCGGCTTGCCGGTCTCGGCGACGCGGGCCGCCAGCAGCAGGCCGGTGAGCGTGCCGTCGCCGGTGGTCGCGTGGTCGAGCACGATGACGTGGCCGGACTGCTCGCCGCCCAGGGCGAAGCCGCCGCGCTTCATCTCCTCCAGGACGTAACGGTCGCCGACCGCCGTCTGGATGAGCTCGACGCCCTCGCGCTCCAGCGCCAGCTTGAAGCCGAGGTTCGACATCACGGTTCCGACGACCGTGTTCCGGCGCAGCTTGCCGGCCTCGCGCATGCCGAGCGCGAGGACGGCGAGGATCTGGTCGCCGTCCACCTCGTCGCCGGCGGCGTCGACCGCGAGGCAGCGGTCCGCGTCGCCGTCGTGGGCGACGCCCAGGTCCGCGCCGTGCTCGAGGACGGCGGCCTTCAGGCGCTCCATGTGGGTGGAGCCGTAACCGTCGTTGATGTTGAGGCCGGTCGGGTCGTCGCCGATGGTGACGATCTCCGCGCCCGCCACGGCGAACGCCTCCGGGGAGACCCGCGCGGCGGCGCCGTGCGCCCCGTCGATGACGATCTTCAGCCCGTCGAGGCGGTTCGGCAGTACGCCGAGGAGGTGCGCGACGTACTTGTCGAAGCCCTCGTCGTAGTCGATGACGCGGCCGACCCCGGCGCCGGTCGGACGCTCCCAGGGCTCGCCGTGCTCGTGCTGGTGGTACGTCGCCTCGATGGCGTCCTCCAGCTCGTCGGAGAGCTTGTGGCCGCCGCGGGCGATGAACTTGATGCCATTGTCGGGCATCGGGTTGTGGCTGGCGGACAGCATCACGCCGAGGTCGGCGCCCAGCGCGCCGGTCAGATACGCCACGGCCGGCGTCGGCAGCACGCCGACCCGCAGCACGTCCACGCCCGCGCTGGCCAGGCCCGCGACGACCGCCGACTCCAGGAACTCTCCGGACGCCCGGGGGTCGCGCCCGACCACCGCCTTGGGCCGGTGGTCCTCCCTCGCACCCGCCTTGGCCAGGACGTGGGCCGCGGCGACCGAGAGCCCGAGCGCGAGCTCGGCGGTCAGGTCCGCGTTGGCGACACCGCGCACGCCGTCCGTTCCGAAGAGTCGTGCCACGTTGAGTTCCTCCGATGATCGGCCGTTGACGGAACGTGAACCGATGCCCGCCGTGAATGTGAATACCTACTGACGATACGCGAACGCCCCGGCGGCACGGTGTGCCGCCGGGGCGTTGCGTGTTGGTGCAGCGATCAGCGCTTGCTGTACTGCGTACCCTTACGGGCCTTCTTCAGACCGGCCTTCTTCCGCTCGACCGCGCGGTCGTCACGGGTCAGGAAGCCGGCCTTCTTGAGCGGGCCGCGGTTGTTGTCGACGTCGGCCTCGTTCAGGGCGCGGGCGACGCCCAGGCGCAGCGCACCGGCCTGGCCGGAGATGCCGCCGCCGTTGATGCGGGCGATGACGTCGTAACGGTTGTCCAGCTCGAGCACCTTGAAGGGCTCGTTGACTTCCTGCTGGTGCACCTTGTTCGGGAAGTAGGTCTCCAGGGTGCGACCGTTGATCTTCCACTTGCCGGAGCCCGGGACGATCCGGACGCGGGCGATGGCGTTCTTACGGCGGCCGGTGCCGGCACCCGGCAGGGCCTCACCGAAGCGGGACGCCAGCGACTCGCTGGTGTACTCCTGGGTCTCGGCCGGAGTCTCGGTCGTGTACTCCTCGACCTCGATGATCTCCTCGGCGGTGGTCTCAGCCACGATTCTCCTCAGATTCTTTTCGTCTAGGGGGGTGGCCGGACTTACTGCGCGACCTGGGTGATCTCGAACGGAACCGGCTGCTGCGCAGCGTGCGGGTGCTCGGCACCGCGGTAGACCTTCAGCTTCGAGAGCATCTGACGGCCCAGGGTGTTCTTCGGGAGCATGCCCTTGACGGCCTTCTCGATGGCCTTCTCGGGGTTGTCCGTGAGGAGGTCCTCGTAGCGGACGCTGCGCAGACCACCCGGGTAGCCGGAGTGGCGGTAGGCGAGCTTCTGGGTCCGCTTGTTGCCGGAGAGGTGCACCTTCTCGGCATTGATGATGATGACGAAGTCACCAGCGTCAATGTGAGGCGCGTACACCGGCTTGTGCTTACCCCGCAGAAGCGTGGCGGCCTGGGAGGCCAGGCGGCCGAGAACGACGTCCTCGGCGTCGATGACGTGCCACTGGCGCTGGACGTCGCCGGGCTTGGGGCTGTACGTACGCACGGTCGTAGCCTTCACTTCTTCAATGAGTGGGTCCTGACAAGGCCACCTGCGAGGGCCTCGTCGGTGGCGGGCGGGTGACGCAACCCGTTGCCCGCGGCCGTGCGGCTCAGCGCTGGTGTCCGGTGTAAGGGCCCCTCACGTGAGAATGAGCAAGCCAATACACACAACGAACTGGCAGGATACCGGTTGGGTCCGGCGGGGGTCAAAACGCGCACCCCCGCACCTCGGCCTGCCACGTCCAGGGTAAGGGACGCGACCGTTTCGCACCGGATGTCCTTCGTCACTCCGGTACGGCACCGGCTCCCGGGACCGCCGCGTCATCCCTCGGAACGCCGCGTCAGCCCTTCAGGACCACCGCGAACCCCTCCCGCCACGACCCGTACTCCGGCTTCCAGCCCAGCTCCCGCTTGGCCTTCGCGTTCGACGCGCCCCGGCTCTCGGTCATCATCGCCACCGCGAACGGCCCCGCCAGCAGCCGGCCCAGCCACGCCGGGACGTGCCGCGGCGGCTTCGCGCCCGCCGCCTGCGCCAGTACGGGGAGCCACTGGGCGACGGGGGCGGGCTCGTCGTCGACGATGTTGTAGATCCCGGGCGCCCCGTGCTCCACGGCGGCGGCCGTGGCGCGGGCCGCGTCGTCGATGTGGATCAGCGACCAGACCCCGGCCCCGCTCCCGACCACCGGGAACTGCCGCTTGCGCACCATCTCCAGCTGGTCGCCGCCGGGCGCCATGCCGGTGCCCTGTCCGTAGAAGCCGCCGTAGCGCAGGACGACGCCCTCCAGCCCGGGGGCCCGCGTCACCGCGTCCTCCAGGTGCCGGATGGCGCCGTGGGTCTGCTCGCCGCCCTTCACGGGCGTCGGGTCGAGCGGGTCCTCCTCGGTCTTCACCGGCCCGCCGGTACGGGCGGAGGGCCAGCCCGCGAAGCTCTGCGCGATGAAGCGGCGCACACCCGTCGTACGGGCCGCCGCCAGCAGGTTGTCGGTGCCCTCGGTGCGCAGCCGGTTGGTGAGCGCGAAGGACTTGTCGACCTTGCGCATGTCGATCTTCCCGGACAGGGCGGTCGCCTGGTGGACGATCACCTCCGGCAGCGTCCGCTCCACGGCCTCGCGCACGGCGGCCGCGTCCAGTACGTCGAGCACCAGCGGCTCGGCTCCGGCCTCGCGCAGCCGCGCGGTCTTGGCCTCGGTGGTCGTGGTGCCGACCACGGTGTGGCCGGCCGCTACGAGCATGGGTACGAGCCGGCTGCCGAGGGCGCCGGTCGCCCCGGTGACGAGAATCTTCATGGTCCGCGGCCTTTCCTGCGTCGGTTTTCCCGCTCTCTGCCGTATCGGCTACCCGGATGACGGATGCCGAGCGGCCGAATGTGACATCGGCGAGAAGGCGGCAGGCACTGAGCGGTTCGCCGGAACATCACCCGGACGCCCGTCTCCCCCGGTCCACGAGGCGGCCGAAGACATGGCGGCGGACGTCCCGGTCCGCGGTGAGCGCCGCCTGGTCCGCCGCTGCGACGGGGCGGCCGTCGGCGCGGCCCGTGACGGTGACGTAGGTGTAGCGGCCGAAGGCCGTGGCGGTCAGGCGGCAGCGGACGCCGGCGCAGAAGCCGCCCAGGGGGCGCAGGTGCCCCGGGACGCGGTCCTTGGCGCGCAGCGCCCCGTCCGCGTCGCCGAAGACCGCGACGCCCACCGTCACGGCGATCCCGCCGCGACGGTACGTGGCGCGGTACAGGGCCTCGCAGCCCGCGCGGACCAGCTCCGGGCCCGCGGTGTGGGCGGCGGCGCAGTCGCGGGTGGCGGAGACGGCCTCGCGGGTGTACGTCCGGCCGGCGACCGTCAGGTCCGGGCCGGAGAAGAAGGTGCCGACGGTGGTGGGGGCCGTGTCCAGGGCGGCGGTGGAGAGGGCGGCGACGGGATCCGCTGTTCCCGCAGGACCGCGACCGGGACCGGCCGTCTCGACTGCGTGGGCGCGCGTGACCGGTGCCCGCCCCCCGTCCCCCGCCTCCGGCGCCCCGCCGAGCGCCGTCGCCGCGACCCCCGCGGCCAGTCCCGCCGCCAGCAGCCCGCCCACGCCGTACGCCAGCCGTCTGCGCCGTACGCGCTGCCGCTCGGCGGACTCCGCGAGAGCGGCCCAGTCGGGGGTGGGTGGCGGGGGTGCGGGGGCGTACGTCATGCGCGGCATCGTAGGAAGCCCGCCCCGCCCGCACGGGCCCGCGCGGCGGCGCCACCCGAAAGGGGACGCCGCCCCGCGGCGCTCTCCGCCGGCCGCGAAAAGACGTGGCCCTCCCCGCCCCCGCAGGTCAGAATCGCCCCTATGGGTCATCTGGAAGCCGCACACCTCGAGTACTACCTCCCCGACGGGCGGATCCTCCTCGGCGACGTCTCCTTCCGCGTCGGCGAGGGCGCGGCGTACGCCCTGGTCGGCGCGAACGGCGCGGGCAAGACGACCCTGCTGCGGCTGCTCTCCGGCGAGCTGCAGCCGCACGGCGGCACCGTCACCGTCAGCGGCGGGCTCGGCGTGATGCCGCAGTTCGTGGGCTCCGTACGGGACGAGCGCACGGTCCGCGACCTGCTGGTCTCCGTGTCCCAGCCGAAGATCCGCAAGGCCGCCGCGGCCGTCGACAAGGCCGAGCACGCGATCATGACGGTCGACGACGAGAAGGCCCAGCTGGCGTACGCCCAGGCCCTCAGCGACTGGGCCGAGGTGCAGGGCTACGAGGCCGAGACGCTCTGGGACAAGTGCACGATGGCGGCCCTGGGCGTCCCGTACGAGCGGGCCCAGTTCCGCGAGGTGCGCACGCTCTCCGGCGGCGAGCAGAAGCGCCTGGTCCTGGAGGCCCTGCTGCGCGGCACGGACGAGGTGCTGCTGCTCGACGAGCCGGACAACTACCTGGACGTCCCCGGCAAGCGCTGGCTGGAGGAGCAGCTGCTGACCACCCCCAAGACGGTGCTGTTCGTCAGCCACGACCGCGAGCTGCTGGCCCGCTCCGCCGAGAAGATCGTCAGCGTCGAGCCGAGCCCCGCGGGCTCGGACGTCTGGCTGCACGGCGGGGGCTTCTCGACGTACCACGAGGCCCGCAAGGAGCGCTTCGAGCGCTTCGAGGAGCTGCGCCGCCGCTGGGACGAGGAGCACGCGAAGCTCAAGCGCCTGGTCAACATGTACAAGCAGAAGGCCGCCTTCAACTCCGACATGGCCTCGCGGCTGCAGGCCGCCCGTACCCGGCTGCGGAAGTTCGAGGAGGCCGGTCCGCCGCAGGCGCCGCCGCGCGAGCAGGACATCAAGATGCGGCTGCGCGGCGGGCGCACCGGCATCCGCGCGATCACCTGCGAGGGCCTGGAGCTGACCGGGCTGATGCAGCCCTTCGGCCTGGAGGTCTTCTACGGCGAGCGGGTCGCGGTCCTCGGCTCGAACGGCTCGGGCAAGTCGCACTTCCTGCGTCTGCTGGCCGGCGACACGGTGGCCCACACCGGCGCGTGGAAGCTGGGCGCGCGGGTCGTCCCCGGGCACTTCGCGCAGACGCACGCGCATCCGGAGCTGCAGGGCCGCACGCTGCTGGACATCCTGTGGAAGGAGCACGCCAAGGACCGCGGCGCGGCGATGTCGGCGCTGCGGCGCTACGAGCTGACCAAGCAGGCCGAGCAGCCCTTCGACCGGCTGTCGGGCGGCCAGCAGGCCCGGTTCCAGATCCTGCTGCTGGAGCTGCAGGGCACGACGGCGCTGCTGCTGGACGAGCCGACGGACAACCTCGACCTGGAGTCCGCGGAGGCGCTGCAGGAGGGTCTGGAGGCGTACGAGGGGACGGTGCTGGCCGTCACCCACGACCGGTGGTTCGCGAAGACCTTCGACCGGTTCCTGGTCTTCGGCGCCGACGGCCGGGTGCGGGAGACGCCGGAGGCGGTCTGGGACGAGAAGCGGGTGACCCGCGCCCGCTGAGGGGCGCGGGCCCACCTGCCTGTCACGGCCTGGCCGTGAACTCCATCACCGTCCCGCCGCCGCCCTTGAGCGTCAGCTTCCCGGCCCGGTTCTCCACGACCGTCACCGTCCCCGTGAGCAGCTTCGTGAGCTTGCGCTCGTAGTCCCCGCCCCCGCCCAGGCAGGCGCTCAGCGTCACCGCCAGCGGACCGACGTCGATGGTGCCGGTGTCGTGGACCTTCGCCGTGCCGCGCAGGGTGTTGCAGCCGGTGTTCCCCTCCACAGCGCCGTCCGCGGTGAAGCGCACCCACATGCCGCCCATCGGCGGCTGCTCGACCGCGTGCCACTTCGTGCGGAGCAGCGCCGACCCGTTGTCGTAGCCGAGAGTGACGACGGAGCCGTCGGGCGCTGTCAGGATGCGGCGGTTCGGGTCCGCGGGGTCGAGGGCGCTGGCGACCTCGCCCTTCAGCGCCGCGGCCAGGGCGGTCTCGAAGTCCATGCCGTTCTCGCAGGCCATGGCGGTGGACTCCCACACGCCGAACTCGACCGTGTCGTCCGTCACCGTGACGGGACTGCCCATGCGGTTGCAGGCGCGGGCCCCTGCCTGGCCGTCCTTGATCTCGAAGGTCGCGATCATGTCCGTCGGGGGCTTGTACGTCTTCCCCTTGGCGGTCACCTCCTGCACCAGCCACGGTGTGCCGTCCAGCGGCAGCACGGACTTACCCGCGTCCTTGGCGCCGCCCCGCTCGTCGACGAGCAGACCGCCGTCCGTCTCACCGGCGCAGGCGCCGAGCGCGCCACCCATCACGACTGCCGCGACCAGCGCGGTCATCCATCTAGCCACCATGCCGCTGTGACGGGGCGGGGACGCATCCGGTTCCACCGGGGTTCACCCCTCGGCGATCACCACGGCCGAGGCGACGCCCGCGTCGTGGCTGAGGCTCACATGCCAGTGCCGCACGCCCAGCTCCGCCGCGCGCCCGGCCACGGTGCCGCGTACCCGCAGATACGGGCGCCCGCCGCCGTCCGTACAGACCTCGGCGTCGTGCCAGTGCAGCCCGGCGGGCGCGCCCAGGGCCTTGGCGAGGGCCTCCTTGGCGGCGAAGCGCACGGCCAGCGACGCGATGCCGCGGGGCTCGCCGTCCGGGAGGGTGCGCTCGGCGGGCAGGAACAGCCGCTCGGCGAGCGACGGCGTACGCGCGAGCGCCTCGCCGAACCGCTCGATCTCGGCCACGTCGATCCCGACGCCGATGATCACCGGGCCGCCTCATCCGTAACGCTGCTCATGAACCGAGCGTACGCGCCGCCCCGGATCAGTACGGCGACCGCCCGAACCCCAGCGGGAACAGCGGCTTCTTCCCGTCACCGGCGTTGACCGGCTCGTCCTCCGCCCGCACGGGCCACGACACCGGCAGCTTCCCGTGGTACCCGGCGCCGAAGAGGGTGTCCGTCAGCCCGCGGCCCTCGGAGCCCGGCAGCCAGGCGGCGACGAAGGCGTCCGTCTCCTTCAGGGCGTCGCCCACGATCAGCGGCCGCCCGGAGTACAGGATCGCCACGCACTTCGCGGCCCGGGCGCACGTCTCGCGCAGCGACCGCGTGTTCTCCTCGCCCAGCGCCAGCTCGCGGGAGTCACCCTCGCCCTCGGCGTACGGGTCCTCTCCCCCGACCCAGACCGCCACGTCCCCCCGGCCCTCGCGGGCCACCGCGACGTCCGTGCCCCGCACCGCCTGGCGCAGGGCCTGCCAGAACGTCGTGCCCTCGGTGTGCCGGCCGAGCAGCCCCTGCCAGCGGTGGGACCAGCCGCCCAGCTGGCGGCCCAGATCGTCGGCGCCGTTGCCGCCGACGACGATGCGGTACGAGCCGGCGCGGGCCAGCGGCAGCACGCCGTCGTTCTCCAGCAGCACCTGGGACTCGCGCACCGCCTCCCGCGCCACGGCGCGGTGCCCGGCGGAGCCGACGGAGGAGGTGAGGGAGGGATCGCCGTACGGGTGGTCGAAGAGCCCCATGCGGAACTTCACGCCGAGGATCCGGCGTACCGCGTCGTCGACCCGGGCGGACGGGATGCGCCCGGCCTCGACGCCGTCGGTGATCGCGGCGATGGTGCCCCGGTAGTCGTCCGGCACCATGATCATGTCGATGCCGGCGTTCACGGCCCGCTCCACCTGCGCGGGGAAGCTCCCGCCCGGCAGCTGCTGGACGGCGGCGTAGTCGCTGACCAGGAACCCGTCGAAGCCCAGCTCCTCCTTCAGCCACCCGGTCAGCAGCCGCCGGTCACCGTGCGTCTTCACGCCCCGCACGCTGCTGTACGTCGCCATCACCGACCCCACCCCCGCCGCCACGGCGTCGCGGTACGGGGGCAGGTGCACGGCGCGCAGCTCGGCGTCGGCTGTCCGGGCGTCGCCCTGGTCCAGCAGATACCCCTTGGCGGGATTGCCGGTGCCGACGGCCGCCGCCCCGTCCCCGATGAAGTGCTTGGCGGTCGCCAGCACGGACCCGGCCCCCAGCCGCTCCCCCTGGAACCCCCGTACGGAGGCGGCCCCCAGCGGCCCGACGATGTCCGGCGTCTCGCCGTACCCCTCGTACGTCCGCCCCCAGCGGTCGTCGCGGGGCACGCACACGCAGGGGCTGAACGCCCACCGCATGCCGGCCCCGAGCACCTCGTCCCGGGTCACCCGGTCGGCCCGCTCCACGAGGTCCGCGTCACGCGTGGCGCCCATCCCGATCCGGTGCGGGAAGACCACGGCGCCGTGCACGTTCCCCAGCCCGTGCACGGCGTCGACGCCGTACAGCAGCGGGATCCCCAGCCGGCTGCGCATCGCGGCGCGCTGGTACGCCGCGGTCATCGCGGCCCACTCGGCCGCCGTACCCCCGGACGTCCCGCCGGGCCCGCCGTCGTCGCCGGCGCTGAGCACGGACCCGATCCCGTACCGGGCGAGATCCGCCGGATCCTTGACGTGGACGTTCTGCACCTGCGTCATCTGCCCGGCCTTCTCGGCCGGGGTCATCGCCCGCAGACACTCCTCGACACCGCCGCAGGGCGCCTCGGCGGCGGCCGCCCGCCCCGAGTCGGTCACGGCCGGCGGCACGGCACACCCGGCGAGCGCCATCGCCACCACACCGGCCAGCAGCCGCGCCCGCCCAGCACCCCGTCGCACCCGAACCATCCCGCTGGTGATCACCCGCCCCATTCGACCACCACGCCCACCACTCCCCGGGACACAACGCACCGGCCTGCCCCCGATCGGAGGCAGGCCGGTGCGGTCGTACGGATCAGACTGCGGCGTTCCTCCGCCGCCGCGCGACGACGTAGAGCCCGGCGCCGAGCACGATCGCCGTGGCGGACGCGGCGCCGATGACCAGCATCCCGTCGGCGCCGGTGCCGGCGAGCCCGCCGCCGGCACCACCGGAGCCGGAGGAGCCGGTACCGCCCGCGGACTGCGGGCCGTCGCCCCCGGTCGAACCGCCGTCACCGGAACCGCCGCCGGAGCCGCCGCCGGAGCCGCCGCCGGAGGACGCGCCGGTGCCGTTGAGGACGAGGCGCGCGGTGTTGTTGCCGGGCTTCCTGTCGAAGGGGTGCGGCTTCGGGGACTTCGGACTCCACGAACCGACGGTGAGCGTGCCCGCCGCGTCGGGGAGCACCTCCACGATCTTCAGCTCGAAGGGATACGAGTACTTCTTGCCCTCCAGCACCACGGAACCCGTGTTGCAGACGTACCGCGGGGCGCCGAGCTGCTCGTCGTCCTCCAGATAGCCGCCGTCGGACTTCGTACCGCGGCAGTCGTCCGGCTTCCGGGTCACCTTGGCGCCCTTCGGAACCCGGAACTCGAACTGGGCGACGCTCTCGCCCGACCGGATGTAGCCGACCCACGCCGGACCCTTGTTCTGCCAGCCCAGGTCGACCTTCACCGTGGCCCCGGCCGCGCCCTGGGCGGTCACGCCCTTCGCCGCGAAGTCGGCGCTGCTCTTCACCTGGAACGGGATCTCCGCCTGGTTGTTCCACGGGTCGAGGTCGGCGCTGAGGGTCGACGCGTGCTTCCTCAGGGTGAGCTTCGGCCCGGTCCCCTTGGTGAACTTCAGCCCTCCGCGCAGCTTCGCCAGCGCGTTCTCGGTGGCCGGGGTCACGCGGAAGAGGAACTCGTCGTACAGGGCGTGGTCGGCCATCCGCAGCCGCTCGGGCTGCGTCTCCCAGACCTCGCCCGGCGCGACCGCCTCGTCGAACCGGCAGATCACCTGCGTGCCGGGGCCGACGATGTCGTGCGCGGTCTCGCTGTACTCGCAGTTCTCGTAGCGGTCGGGGAACTCCACGCCGTGGGTGCCCCGCATCGTCAGCAGCACGCCGTCGGCCGCCTGGGTGCCGGCGTTGGCGAAGACGAGCGGCGCGTTGTACGTCGACCCCGGCTTGAGCGTGCCGGGCGCGGGCAGCGGCTTGACGACGAGGTCGGGTCCGCCGATGCCCACCTTCGCGGTGTACGCGGTGAAGGTCGCGCCCGCCACGGTGCCGGTCACCTCGACCGTGCCGGTGTCGCCGTCCGAGCTGCCCTCGGCCGCGGCCAGTTCGAAGTCGGCCAGCGAATTCCGGCCGTTGCCGATGCTCCACGGATCGGTGCAGGTGACGACGGCGCCCGCACGCTCGCAGTCGGGCGAGCCGTCCTCGCCGAACTTCCAGTCGGCGACTCCCGCCACACCGCTGAAGTCGATGGTGTACGTGGCCTCGCCGGCGGGGTGGAACTCCTCCCCGGGGTTGTCGACCCAGACCTCGAACTCCGAGGTCTCCGGCGCACCGCTCGCCGGGTAGGGGTACAGGGCCACTTCGGAAGGGCCACCGATCGTGAACACCGGCTCCGCGGCGTGGACCGGCGCGGCGAGACCGACGACCACCAGGCCCGCGGCTCCCAGGCCGCATGCGGCCCGGCTCAGCACGGTGCGCAGGGATCTCTGAGTCATGAGGTCAACCTCTGTCGACGGATGAAACCTGTGGGTCCGCTGTGACGCCGGACACCTTTTCGACCATCGCGAGGCACCCCGAGTTGCCCACCCGGAGGTCACGAACCGGCAACGCCCCGGCACGCGAAGGAGTCACCGCCGAAGAATGATCAGGGCTTCAGCAGCGTCCGCAGGTTCCGCGCCTCCCTGTTCCGCGCCGCCAGCAGCCCGTCCGCCGGATAACCGACCTCCTCCAGCGTCAGCCCGTGCGGGCGTACGACCTGGACCGCCGAGTCGCGGACCGCCGCGTGCAGCACCTTGCCCGTCCACTGCGGCGGGCGGTGGCCGTCGCCGACGAAGAGCATCGCGCCGACCAGGGAGCGGACCATGTTGTGGCAGAAGGCGTCCGCCTTCACCGTGGCCTCGAGGATGCCGTCCGGGCGGCGCTCCCAGCGCAGCTCCTGCAGGGTGCGGATCGTCGTCGCGCCCTCGCGGCGCTTGCAGAACGCCGCGAAGTCGTGCTCGCCGAGCAGCAGCGCCGCGGCCTCGTTCATGGCGTCGAGGTCCAGCGGCCAGTTGTGCCACAGCACATGGCCCCGCAGCAGCGGGTCCACCCCGCCCGGATGGTCGCTGACCCGGTACGCGTACCGCCGCCAGATCGCCGAGAAGCGCGCGTTGAAGTGCGCGGGCGCCTCGCTGATCCGCCAGATCCGCACGTCCATCGGCAGCCGCCCCGCCAGCCGCCGCATCAGCTGCGGGCCGTGCTCGGCCCACAGCTCCGCCGGCAGGTCGACGTGCGCCACCTGGCCGCGGGCGTGCACCCCGGCGTCGGTGCGGCCGGCGACGGTCAGCTCGTACGTCTGCTCCTGCCGCGTCACCACCCGCAGCGCGGACTCGATCTCCTCCTGGACGGTCCGCTGCCCCCGGCTCTGCTTCGCCCACCCGGAGAAATCCGCCCCGTCGTACGACAGATCCAGCCGCACCCGTACGAACCCGGGCTCCACCTCATCGCTCACCCTGCGATCCTCTCAGACGTCCGCCGCCGCCCCCGACCAGGAAAAGCCGAAGCGGGCCCGCCCCCGGTGAGGGGAGCGGGCCCGCTTCGTACGCGCTGAAGCGTCAGGCGTCCTTGGACTCCTCGGCCGGGGCCTCGGCGGCCTCGACGACGGCGTCCTCGACGACCTCGTCCTTCTTGAGGTCGGCGACGGCAGCGTCACCAGCGGCATCCTTGGCGGTGCGCTTGGTGGCCGCCTCGGCCTCACCGACAGCCTGCTGCTGCACGGTCAGGGCCTCGACCAGCTCGATGACGGCCATGGGCGCGTTGTCGCCACGGCGGTTACCGACCTTGGTGATCCGGGTGTAGCCGCCCGGGCGGTTCTCGTAACGCGGGCCGATCTCGGTGAACAGCGTGTGCACGATGCTCTTGTCCGTGATCTCCTGCATGACCAGGCGACGGCTGTGCAGGTCGCCCTTCTTCGCCTTGGTGACGAGCTTCTCCGCGTACGGACGCAGACGGCGGGCCTTGGCCTCCGTGGTCCGGATACGGCCGTGCTCGAAGAGCGAGGTGGCCAGGTTACGCAGCATCAGCCGCTCGTGCGCCGGGCTGCCGCCCAGACGAGCACCCTTGGTGGGCTTCGGCATGGTGTTCCTCAATCCTCCGCACCGGCCGTATCAGGTACCGGTACGGGTCCTGCGGGAATCCCTGTGATCCCCGTCGCGGACCCCTGGGAGCGGCCGCTCCCTGGGGAACCCCCCGGCCGAGACCAGAGGGCGTCCGGGGTGTGCGGACACACCCCGAAGTTCGATTATCGGGCTCATACGGACCGAAGGCACGGGCACAAAGACCCGACCCCAGCCCGTACCGGCGCCGGCGGCATACCAGCCCGTCCGGCGTTTGAGGACTTCGGGCGAAGCCCGAAGCGCGCCGGAGGCGCCGGCGGAACCGCACCCGAAGGACACGGCCCGCCGACGGAACCGATCAGTACTGCTCGGTCTCGACGAAACCCGCGTCCGCGTCGTCATCCGCGCCGAACGCGTCAGCCGCAGCGGTGGGGTCGAATCCGGGCGGGCTGTCCTTGAGGGCCAGGCCCATACCGGCCAGCTTCGCCTTGACCTCGTCGATCGACTTCGCACCGAAGTTGCGGATGTCGAGCAGGTCGGCCTCGGAACGCGCCACGAGCTCACCCACGGAGTGGATGCCCTCACGCTTGAGGCAGTTGTACGACCGAACGGTGAGCTCGAGCTCCTCGATCGGCAGCGCCAGGTCGGCGGCCAGGGCGGCGTCCGTCGGGGACGGACCCATGTCGATGCCCTCAGCGTCGATGTTCAGCTCGCGGGCGAGACCGAACAGCTCGACCAGCGTCTTACCGGCGGACGCCATCGCGTCACGGGGACGCATGGCCTCCTTGGTCTCGACGTCGACGATCAGCTTGTCGAAGTCGGTGCGCTGCTCGACACGGGTGGCCTCGACCTTGTACGTGACCTTGAGCACCGGCGAGTAGATGGAGTCGACCGGGATCCGGCCGATCTCCTGGCCCACCTGCTTGTTCTGCACGGCGGAGACGTAGCCGCGACCGCGCTCGACGGTCAGCTCCATCTCCAGCTTGCCCTTGCCGTTGAGCGTGGCCAGGACCAGGTCCGGGTTGTGGACCTCGACGCCGGCCGGCGGGGCGATGTCGGCGGCGGTGACGACACCCGGGCCCTGCTTGCGCAGGTACATCACGACGGGCTCGTCGTGCTCCGAGGAGACGACCAGCTGCTTGATGTTCAGGATGAGGTCGGTGACGTCCTCCTTGACGCCCGGCACGGTGGTGAACTCGTGCAGGACACCGTCGATCCGGATGGACGTCACGGCGGCGCCCGGGATCGAGGAGAGGAGCGTACGACGGAGGGAGTTGCCGAGGGTGTAGCCGAAGCCCGGCTCCAGCGGCTCGATGACGAACCGGGACCGGTACTCCTCCACGACCTCTTCGGTCAGGGAAGGACGCTGAGCGATCAGCATGAGTTTGTTGCCTCCAGTCTTCGGCGTCCGCTATTTGACACCGAGGCGGATGAACCGACGCCCACCATTTGACGACGGCACACATTCAGGGTACGGCAACCTCACAGCCCGTCCGGCCCGCGGGCGGAGCCCGCTATCGGACACAGCGAGGACTTCGGCGAAGCCGAAGCGCGCCGAAGGCGCCGACGGAACCGCACCCAACGACCACGGGCGCCCCGTGCGACGAACCGCACGAGACGCCCACAGCCGGAAGGCTGAGCCTTACTTGGAGTAAAGCTCAACGATGAGCTGCTCCTGCACCTGCGTGTCGATGACCGCACGCTCGGGCAGGGAGTGGACCAGGATCCGCAGCTTCGACGGGATGGCCTCCAGCCACGCCGGAACCGTCTTGTCGCCGGCCTCCGCGACCGCCACCTGGAAGGGGGTCAGGTTACGGGAGGACTCACGGACCTGGATGATGTCGTTCGGCGACACACGGGCCGACGGGATGTCGGTCTTGCGGCCGTTGACCTCGATGTGGCCGTGGCGGACCAGCTGACGGGCGTGGTCGCGGGACTTGGCGAAGCCGGCCCGGTAAACCACGTTGTCGAGGCGGGTCTCGAGGATGCGGAGCAGGTTCTCGCCGGTCTTGCCGGACTTCCTGTTCGCCTCCTCGTAGTAGCCACGGAACTGCTTCTCAAGGACGCCGTAGATGCGAGCGCACTTCTGCTTCTCGCGCTTCTGCAGCAGGTACTCGGAGTCCTTGGTGCGCCCGCGACCGTGCTCACCCGGGGGGTAAGGACGGATCTCGATCGGGCACTTCGCGCTCTCGCACTTAGCTCCCTTGAGGAAGAGCTTCTGCTTCTCCCGACGGCAACGCTTGCAGTCGGCCCCGGTGTAACGCGCCATTGTCTTTGTTCTCCTACTTCAGATGGTCAGACGCGGCGGCGCTTGGGCGGGCGGCATCCGTTGTGCGGGGTGGGGGTGACGTCCTGGATCGAGCCGACCTCGAGGCCGGTGGCCTGGAGGGAGCGGATCGCGGTCTCACGGCCGGAGCCGGGACCCTTGACGAAGACGTCGACCTTGCGCATGCCGTGCTCCTGCGCGCGACGAGCGGCGGACTCGGCGGCCATCTGAGCGGCGAACGGCGTCGACTTGCGCGAGCCCTTGAAGCCGACGTGGCCGGCAGAGGCCCAGCTGATCACGTTGCCCGAGGGGTCGGTGATCGAAATGATCGTGTTGTTGAACGTGCTCTTGATGTGAGCGTGCCCGTGGGCGACGTTCTTCTTCTCCTTGCGGCGCACCTTCTTGGCGCCGGCCGTACGGCCCTTCGGAGGCATTCAGTTTCTCCCGTGGAGGTGGTCGGTCCTACTACAGCTGGTGGGACCGCTGCGAGGACTACTTCTTGCCCGGCTTCTTCTTGCCGGCGATGGCGCGACGCGGGCCCTTGCGGGTGCGGGCGTTGGTGGAGGTGCGCTGACCGCGGACGGGCAGGCCACGACGGTGGCGCAGGCCCTGGTAGCAGCCGATCTCGACCTTGCGGCGGATGTTCGCCTGGATCTCGCGACGGAGGTCACCCTCGGTCTCGATGTTCTCGTCCACGTAGTCGCGGATCTTGACGAGCTCATCCTCGGTCAGATCGCGGACGCGGGTGTCCGGGTTCACGCCGGTCTCGGCGAGCGTGCGCTGAGAGAGCGTACGGCCGATACCGAAGACGTAGGTGAGAGCGACCTCGACGCGCTTGTCGCGCGGCAGGTCAACGCCCTGAAGGCGTGCCATGTATCTGGCTCCTGATGACTATTCGGAGGTCTGACGCGGTACCGTTCCCGCAAAAATCTTGACGAGCCTTACGAGCCGGGTCCCCGGCCTCCGAGCCGGGGGTGTCGTCCCACACAGAGGAAACCGTGGGGGTCGGGCTACCGCGTATCTGTTGTTATTCGCTTGTGCGTCGCGCGAAGAACTGCTGAGAAGTGCAGGTCGGCGTGCGTCAGCCCTGGCGCTGCTTGTGGCGCAGGTTGTCGCAGATGACCATGACCCGGCCGTGACGGCGGATCACCTTGCACTTGTCGCAGATCTTCTTGACGCTCGGCTTGACCTTCATTGGTTCGGAGGTCCTCCGGGTCAGTGCCCTGTACCCCACGGGAGCGGGGCACACGAGCAAGATCTACTTGTAGCGGTAGACGATCCGCCCGCGCGTCAGGTCGTACGGAGAGAGCTCCACGACGACCCGGTCGTCGGGAAGAATACGGATGTAGTGCATCCGCATCTTGCCGCTGATGTGCGCGAGGACCTGGTGCCCGTTCTGCAGCTCCACCCTGAACATGGCGTTCGGCAGAGACTCGACGACGGTGCCCTCGATCTCGATGGCCCCTTGTTTTTTGGCCATACCTGAGTGCTACACCTTCCGGATTGGCTACCTGGGGTGGCCCCTGGGCGCACGCAGGCGTACAAGGACCGACGAGTCAGTCTACGCGACGCGCCCAGAAAAGGCGAAATCGAGGATTCTCCCCGTCTGCGGAGATCCTTAAGCGGAAATCCTCAGCCGAGCGGATCCGGGGCCGTTTCCACGCCCAGCTCGGCCAGCTTGGCCTTGCCGCCGTCCGGCGCGGTCAGCACCAGGGGGCCCTGCTCGGTCAGCGCCACCGAGTGCTCCCAGTGACTGGACCACGAACCGTCGTCGGTCTTGACCGTCCACTCGTCCTCCAGCACGTGGGTCTTCGGCGTGCCGAGGCTCACCATCGGCTCGATGGCGATGCAGAAGCCGGGGACGAGCTTGGGGTTGTTGCGGCCGAGACGGCGACGCGGGTCGACGTAGTTCAGCAGATGGGGGTCCATGTGCATCTCGGAGCCGATGCCGTGGCCGCCGTAGTCCTCGACGATCCCGTAGCGGCCGCTCGCCGGGCGGGGCTGGCGGCGGATGTAGCCCTCGATGGCCTTCGACACCTCGACCAGCCGGGCGCCCTTGCGTACGGCGGCGATCCCGGCCCACATCGACTCCTCGGTCACCCGGGAGAGCTCGAGCAGCTCCGGAGCGTGACCGCTGCCCACGAAGACGGTGATCGCGGCGTCGCCGTGCCAGCCGTCGACGATCGCGCCGGCGTCGATGGAGATCATGTCGCCGTTCCGGAGCACGGTCTCCCGGTCCGGGATGCCGTGCACCACGACGTCGTTCACGGACGTGCAGATGTTGCCGGGGAAGCCCCCGTACCCCAGGAAGTTCGGCTTCGCGCCGTGATCGGCGAGCACCTTCGCGGCGATCTCGTCGAGCTCCTTGGTGCTCACACCCGGCTGCGCGGCCTCCGCGCACGCCTCGTGCATCGCGGCGACGACCAGGCCCGCCGCGCGCATCTTGGCGATCTGCTCGGGCGTCTTGATCTCCACCATGCGGCTTCCGCTCTCTTCCAACCAGGACCGACACATCCACGTACCACGATACGCGGCCGCGAGCAGTCGCCCGCCAGAGACCGAAGCGCTGCGGGCAGCCGCCGCAGTCGACCCGCAGGCCGCGGGCAGCCGCCCGGCAGGGACACTACGCGCCGGGACCCGCACGCTGCGGGCAGTCGTGCCGCAGGGCGGCACGGGTGGGCGCAGCGGCACCGCACCCGACCACCCGCACGCAACCACAGCCACACCCCGCCGCAGGCGAAACAGCGGCACCCGCACAGACACCCAGCCGCCGCAGGCGAACCGCACGCCGCGGGCAGCCGCCGCAGGCGAACCGCACGCTGCGGGCAGTCGTGCCGCAGGGCGGCACGGGTGGGCGCAGCGGCACCGCACCCGACCACCAGACGCAACCACAGCCACGCCCCGCCGCAGGCGCAACACCGAGCCCAGCCCGCCGCAGGCGAAACGGCAGAACCCGGCAAGCCCGCCGCAGGCGCAGCGCAGTGCAAAAGGGACCGGCCCCCGCCAACCGCGGAGACCGGCCCCAGAAAAACCCAACCGCCCTACGACCGCTTGAGCGCGTCCATCGCCCGCTGCGTGACCTCCGACACCTTCCCCATCGCGGAGAGCGTCGTCACCAGACCCTGGGCCTTGTAGTAGTCGATGATCGGCTCCGTCTGCGTGTGGTAGACCTCGAGCCGCCGCCGCACCGTGTCCTCACGGTCGTCGTCGCGCTGGTAGAGCTCCCCACCGCACGTGTCACACACCCCGTCCACCTTCGGCGGGTTGTACGTGACATGGAAAACGTGCGCGGAGTCCCGCCGGCAGATCCGCCGGCCGGCGATCCGCTTCACGACCTCGTCCTCGGGGACCTCGAGATCGAGCACCGCGTCGATCTTCATGTCCGCCCCGCGCAGCATCTCGTCGAGCGCCTCCGCCTGCGCGACGTTGCGCGGGAAGCCGTCGAGGAGGAAGCCGCCGGCCGCATCGGTCTGAGCCATGCGGTCGCGGGCCATGCCGATCGTGACCTCGTCGGGCACCAGCTGTCCCGCGTCCATGTAGGACTTCGCGCGCAGCCCGAGCTCCGTGCCCTGGCTGATGTTCGCGCGGAACAGGTCGCCCGTGGAGATGTGCGGGATCGACAGGTTCTTGGCGAGGTACGCGGCCTGCGTACCCTTGCCCGCACCCGGCGGTCCGACGAGGACGATTCGCATCAGCGGAGGAACCCTTCGTAATTGCGCTGCTGAAGCTGACTCTCGATCTGCTTCACAGTCTCAAGGCCGACGCCCACGATGATCAGGATGCTCGTGCCGCCGAACGGGAAGTTCGTGTCCGCGTTGAACAGCACCAGCGCGATCGTCGGTACGAGGGCGATGAGGCCCAGGTACATGGCACCCGGCCAGGTGATCCGGTTGAGCACGTAGCTCAGGTACTCCGCCGTGGGTCGGCCCGCCCGGATACCCGGGATAAAGCCACCATACTTCTTCATGTTGTCGGCGACTTCCTCGGGGTTGAACGTGATCGCCACATAGAAGAAGGCGAAGAACACGATCATGAGGAAGTACAGCGTCACGTACCAGGCGGAGCCCGTGTTCACCAGGTTGGACTGGACCCACTGGGCCCATCCCGCCTGCGAGTTGGTGAACTGGACGATCAGCGCCGGGATGTAGAGGAGCGACGAGGCGAAGATGACGGGGATCACACCCGCCTGGTTGACCTTCAGCGGGATGTAGGTCGAGGTACCGCCGTACGAACGGCGGCCGATCATGCGCTTCGCGTACTGCACGGGGATACGGCGCTGCGCCTGCTCGACGAAGACCACGAGGCCGACCATCGCCAGGCCCAGCGCGATCACGACGATGAACTCGCCCCAGCCGCCGGCGATCTTGCCGGACTGCTTGATGGCCCACAGCGAACCGGGGAAACCGGCCGCGATGGAGACGAACATCAGCATCGACATACCGTTGCCGATACCCCGGTCGGTGATGAGCTCGCCGAGCCACATGATGACGGCCGTGCCGGCGGTCATGGTGATGACCATGGTCGCGACGCGGAAGATCGAGTCGTCCGGGATGATCTGGCTGTTGACCGAGCAGGTCGGGAACAGCGAGCCGGAGCGGGCGGTGGCCACGAGGCCGGTGCCCTGCAGGATCGCCAGCGCCACCGTCAGATAACGGGTGTACTGGGTGATCTTCGCGGTACCGGCCTGGCCCTCCTTCTTCAGAGCCTCGAGGCGCGGGATGACCACGGTCAGCAGCTGCAGGATGATGCTCGCCGTGATGTACGGCATGATCCCGAGCGCGAAGATGGTCAGCTGCAGCAGCGCACCGCCGGAGAACATGTTGACAAGACCGAAGAGTCCGGAACCGGTCTCGATCTCGTCCATGCACGTGTTGACGGCTTCGTAACTGACACCCGGCAGAGGAATGTGCGCACCAAGCCGGAAGAGCAAGATGATGCCGAGCACGAACAGCAGCTTCTTGCGCAGGTCGGGAGTCTGGAACGCCCGGGCGAACGCGGTGAGCACGGTGCCTCCTGCGGTCCCCATGCCACTGCACGAGGACTGACGGTCAATGAGATCAACGGATTAATTCAGTCAAATGCCGCAAGGCGCAAGGGCCGAACGACACACGACAGTGCACGCCACCTTACCGGCGACTATGCCCGGGGCGGAACGACCAACCGGGGTTGCCCTTGGCGGACAACCCCGGTTGTTCGTCACACTCAGACGAGCTCGGTGACCGAGCCGCCCGCCGCGGTGATCTTCTCCTTGGCGGAGCCCGAGACCTTGTCGACGGTCACGGTCAGCGCCACGGAGATCTCGCCCTGGCCAAGGACCTTGACGAGGCTGTTCTTACGCACGGCACCCTTGGCGACCAGGTCGGCCACGGTGACCTCGCCACCCTCCGGGTAGAGGGTCGCGAGCTTGTCCAGGTTCACGACCTGGAACTCGGTGCGGAACGGGTTCTTGAAGCCCTTGAGCTTCGGCAGGCGCATGTGGAGGGGCATCTGCCCACCCTCGAAGCGCTCCGGAACCTGGTAACGGGCCTTGGTGCCCTTGGTACCACGACCGGCCGTCTTACCCTTCGACGCCTCACCACGACCCACACGGGTCTTGGCGGTCTTGGCGCCGGGAGCCGGACGGAGGTTGTGGACCTTCAGCGGCTTGTTCTCCGCCATGTCAGTCGACCTCCTCGACCGTCACGAGGTGGCGGACGGTGTGCACCATGCCGCGGATCTCGGGACGGTCCTCCTTGACGACGCTGTCGTGCAGGCGCTTGAGGCCCAGCGAACGAAGCGTGTCGCGGTGGTTCTGCTTGCTGCCGATGTAGGACTTGGTCTGGGTGATCTTGAGCTGCGCCATCACGCACTCACCCCGGCCCGCGCCCGCAGCAGTGCGGCGGGAGCAACGTCCTCGAGCGGCAGGCCACGACGGGCGGCGATCTCCTCGGGGCGCTGCAGGCCCTTCAGAGCGGCCACCGTGGCGTGCACGATGTTGATCGGGTTCGAGGAACCGAGCGACTTGCTCAGCACGTCGTGGATGCCGGCGCACTCGAGCACGGCGCGCACGGGACCACCGGCGATGACACCGGTACCCGGCGAAGCCGGCTTGAGCAGGACGACGCCCGCGGCCTCTTCACCCTGGATCGGGTGCGGAATGGTGCCCTGGATCCGCGGGACCTTGAAGAAGTTCTTCTTGGCCTCCTCGACACCCTTGGCGATGGCGGCCGGAACTTCCTTGGCCTTGCCATAACCGACACCAACCGTGCCGTCGCCATCGCCCACCACGACCAGCGCGGTGAAGCTGAAACGACGACCACCCTTCACAACCTTGGCAACGCGGTTGATCGCGACAACGCGCTCAACGTAAGCGGTCTTCTCGGCGGCAGCGCCACCGTCACGGCCCTTCCGGTCCCGCCGCTCGCCGCCACCTGCGCCGCCACCGCGGCGCTGGGGTCCAGCCATTGGTCTACCCTCTCTCAGAACTTGAGCCCGGCCTCGCGGGCGGCGTCGGCCAGAGCGGCGATGCGCCCGGCGTACCTGTTGCCACCGCGGTCGAAGACCACGGCCTCGACACCCGCAGCCTTGGCGCGCTCAGCGACCAGGGCACCCACCTTCTGGGCCACAGCGGACTTGTCACCCTCGTTACCGCGGATGGACGCGTCCATCGACGAGGCGGAGGCCAGCGTGTGGCCCGCCAGGTCGTCGATGACCTGCGCCACCATGTGGCGGTTCGAGCGCGTCACGACCAGACGGGGACGCTCCGGCGTACCGGAGACCGCCTTGCGGACGCGGATGTGACGGCGCTTGCGCGCGACGCGCTTGTAGGCGTCACCCTTGGCGATCTTCACACCGTATGCCATGGCTTACTTACCAGCCTTTCCGACCTTGCGGCGGATGACTTCGCCTTCGTACTTGACGCCCTTGGCCTTGTACGGGTCGGGCTTGCGGAGCTTGCGGATGTTCGCCGCGACCTCGCCGACCTTCTGCTTGTCGATGCCCTCGACGCTGAAGCGCGTCGGGTTCTCGACCTTGAAGGAGATGCCCTCGGGGGCCTCGACGACGATCGGGTGGCTGTAGCCGAGCGCGAACTCGAGGTTCGAGCCCTTCGCGACTACGCGGTAGCCGACACCGCTGATCTCGAGCTTCTTGACGTAGCCCTGGGTCACGCCGGTGATCATGTTGGCCACCAGCGTGCGGGACAGGCCGTGCAGGGCCTTGTTCTTGCGCTCGTCGTTCGGACGCGAGACGACGATGGTGCCGTCCTCGCCCTTCGCGACCTCGATGGGCGCCGCGACGGTGTGCGAGAGGGAACCCTTGGGGCCCTTCACCGCGACCGTACGGCCATCGATGGTGACGTCCACACCGGCGGGAACCTGAACGGGCAGCTTGCCAATACGCGACATGTTGCTATTCCTCCGTTCCCGGATTACCAGACGTAGGCGAGGACTTCCCCACCCACGCCCTTCTTGTTCGCCTGCTTGTCGGTCAGGAGACCGTGGGACGTGGAGATGATCGCCACGCCCAGGCCGCCGAGGACCCGAGGCAGGTTGGTGGACTTGGCGTAGACCCGCAGGCCCGGCTTCGAGATCCGCTTGATGCCGGCGATCGAACGCTCGCGGTTCGGGCCGAACTTCAGCTCCAGGACGAGGTTCTTGCCGACCTCGGCGTCCTCGACCTTCCAGCCGGTGATGTAGCCCTCCTGCTGGAGGATCTCCGCGATGTGCGACTTGATCTTGCTGTGCGGCATCGACACGGAGTCGTGGTACGCCGAGTTCGCGTTACGCAGACGCGTCAGCATGTCTGCGATGGGGTCAGTCATGGTCATGTGATGGCCTTCGGCCTCTCTCGCCGCGGTTTCCTGTCTGCTCCGTCCCTCTCCCCCGCGCGCCAGGCGCGGGGGCGGGTGTGGAGCGGGGACCTACGGCGTAGTAGATGGTTTTGCCGAGAACTGCTGGGGTTACCAGGAGCTCTTGGTCACGCCCGGCAGCTCGCCGCGGTGCGCCATCTCACGGAGGCACACACGGCACAGGCCGAACTTGCGGTACACGGAGTGGGGCCGGCCACAGCGCTGGCAGCGCGTGTAGGAACGCACGCCGAACTTGGGCTTACGGGCGGCCTTGGCAATGAGAGCCTTCTTCGCCACGGCTCACGCCTCCTTGAACGGGAAGCCGAGGTGACGGAGAAGGGCGCGGCCCTCGTCGTCGTTGGTCGCCGTGGTCACCACGGTGATGTCCATACCCCGGGTACGGTCGATCTTGTCCTGGTCGATCTCGTGGAACATGACCTGCTCCGTGAGACCGAAGGTGTAGTTGCCCCGGCCGTCGAACTGCTTCGGCGACAGACCACGGAAGTCGCGGATACGCGGCAGCGCGAGCGACACCAGGCGGTCCAGGAACTCCCACATGCGGTCACCGCGGAGGGTGACGTGGGCGCCGATCGGCTGACCCTCACGCAGCTTGAACTGCGCGATGGACTTGCGGGCCTTCGTCACGGACGGCTTCTGACCGGTGATCGTGGTGAGGTCGCGGATGGCGCCCTCGATCAGCTTGGAGTCGCGGGCGGCGTCGCCCACACCCATGTTGACCACGACCTTGACCAGGCCGGGGATCTGCATGACGTTCTCGTAGGAGAACTCGTCCTGCAGCTTCCCGACGATGTCGTCCCGGTAGCGCTGCTTCAGGCGGGGCGTAGTGGTGGTGGCGCTCATCAGATGTCCTCACCCGTCCGCTTGGCAACGCGGATCTTGTTGCCGTTGTCGTCGAAGCGGTAGCCGACGCGGGTCACGACCTTGTTGCCGTCCTTCTCCACGACCAGCTGGACGTTGGAGATGTGGACCGGCGCCTCGGTGGTGATGATGCCGCCGGTCTTGGAACCGCGGCTGCTCTGGCCGACCTTGGTGTGCTTCTTGACCCGGTTGACACCCTCGACGAGAACCCGGTCCTCAGCGGGGAAGGCCTGGATGACCTTGCCCTGCTTGCCCTTGTCCTTACCGGTGATGACCTGAACCAGGTCGCCCTTCTTGATCTTCATGCTTACAGCACCTCCGGCGCGAGCGAGACGATCTTCATGAACTTCTTCTCGCGCAGCTCACGGCCCACGGGGCCGAAGATGCGGGTGCCGCGGGGATCGCCGTCGTTCTTGAGGATGACGGCGGCGTTCTCGTCGAAGCGGATGTACGAGCCGTCCGGACGACGGCGCTCCTTGGTGGTGCGAACGACGACGGCCTTGACGACGTCGCCCTTCTTCACGTTGCCACCGGGGATCGCGTCCTTGACGGTGGCGACGATGACGTCACCGATGCCCGCGTAGCGGCGACCGGAACCACCGAGAACACGGATGCAAAGGATCTCCTTCGCACCGGTGTTGTCGGCGATCTTGAGTCGCGACTCCTGCTGGATCACGTCTATCTCCTGATCGTCTGCCGGTTCCCGCCGGGGCTTTCCTTGCGGTCAGCCCCGGCGAGCCTGGCGGAACAAAGTTCTGAGGGCTTGTCGCCTCAGAACGCTTACTTGGCCTTCTCGAGGATCTCGACGACGCGCCAGCGCTTGGTCGCCGACAGCGGCCGGGTCTCCATCAGGAGGACGCGGTCGCCGACGCCGGCGGCGTTCTGCTCGTCGTGCGCCTTGAGCTTGTTCGTACGGCGGATGACCTTGCCGTACAGCGCGTGCTTGACACGGTCCTCGACAGCGACGACGACGGTCTTGTCCATCTTGTCGCTGACGACCAGACCCTCACGGGTCTTCCGGTCGCTGCGGGCGTTCTCGGTCACATTCTTCTCGCTCATCAGGCGCTCTCCACCGTCTCGATGCCCAGCTCGCGCTCGCGCATGAGGGTGTAGATCCGGGCGATGTCCTTGCGGACGGCGTTCAGCCGGCCGTGGTTCTCGAGCTGTCCGGTCGCCGCCTGGAAGCGGAGGTTGAACAGCTCCTCCTTGGCCTCACGCAGCTTGGCAACGAGATCCTCGTTGTTCAGCTGGCGCAGCTCAGTCGCCTTGGTACCGGCCGACATCACGCGTCACCTGCCTCGCGCCGCACGATCCGGCACTTCATCGGAAGCTTGTGGGCGGCTCGGGTGAGCGCCTCACGAGCAATCTTCTCGTTGGGGTAGGACAGCTCGAACATCACCCGGCCCGGGTGAACGTTCGCGATCCACCACTCCGGAGAACCCTTACCGGAACCCATGCGGGTCTCGGCGGGCTTCTTCGTCAGCGGACGGTCCGGGTAGATGTTGATCCAGACCTTGCCGCCACGCTTGATGTGACGGGTCATGGCGATACGAGCTGCCTCGATCTGCCGGTTCGTCACGTAGGCGGGGGTGACGGCCTGGATGCCGTACTCACCGAAAGCCAGCTCCGTGCCGCCCTTCGCCATACCGCGGCGCTTGGGGTGGTGCTGCTTGCGGTGCTTGACCCGACGGGGGATCAGCATGGGGGTCAGGCCTCCGTTCCGGTGCTCTCAGCCGCCGGAGCTGCGGCCTCGGCCTTGGGGGCCTCGGCAGCCGGAGCCGACTGCTGCTGCGGACGACGACCACCGCGGCCACCACGCTCGCCACCGCGGCCACCACGGCCGGCGGGACGGTCGGCGCCACCGCGGGCCGGGCGGTTACCCGCACGGGCGGCAGCGTTCTCAGCGCGGACCTCGGCGATGTTCTTGACGTCGCCCTTGTAGATCCAGACCTTCACGCCGATGCGGCCGAAGGTCGTACGGGCCTCGAAGAAGCCGTAGTCGACGTTCGCGCGGAGCGTGTGCAGGGGCACACGGCCCTCGCGGTAGAACTCCGAGCGCGACATCTCGGCACCGCCGAGACGACCGCCACACTGGATCTTGATGCCCTTGGCGCCGGCCTTCATCGTGCCCTGCATGCTCTTGCGCATGGCGCGACGGAAGGAGACGCGGGAGGAGAGCTGCTCGGCGACGGCCTGCGCGACGAGCTGAGCATCGAGCTCGGGGTTCTTCACCTCGAGGATGTTCAGCTGCACCTGCTTGCCGGTGAGCTTCTCCAGGTCGCCGCGGATACGGTCGGCCTCCGCGCCGCGACGGCCGATGACGATGCCCGGCCGGGCGGTGTGGATGTCGACGCGGACACGGTCACGCGTGCGCTCGATCTCCACCTTGGAGATACCGGCACGCTCCATGCCCTGCGTCATCATCTTGCGGATGGCGACGTCTTCCTTGACGTAGTCCTTGTACAGCTTGTCGGCGTACCAGCGCGACTTGAAGTCGGTGGTGATGCCGAGCCGGAACCCGTGCGGGTTTACCTTCTGGCCCATTACCGGGTTCCTTCCTTGCTGCTGACGACCACGGTGATGTGGCTGGTCCGCTTGCGGATCCGGTAGGCACGGCCCTGAGCACGCGGACGGAACCGCTTCAGGGTCGGGCCCTCGTCGACGAACGCCTCGGAGATGAAGAGGGTGTCGGCGTCGGTGTGGTCGTAGTTGTGCGCGGCGTTGGCGATGGCGCTGTCCAGCACCTTGCCGACCGGCACGCTCGCGGCCTGCGGGGCGAAGCGCAGGACCGCCTGGGCCTCCGTGGCATCCATGCCACGGATAAGGTCCACCACCCGGCGGGCCTTCATGGGCGTGACGCGAACGAATCGCGCCCGGGCCATGGCGTCCATGGTTGTCCCTTCGGAAATTGTCATAGTCGTTGCACCCAGCTCGTCAGCGACGCTTCGACTTGCGGTCGTCCTTGACGTGGCCGCGGAAGGTGCGGGTCGGCGCGAACTCGCCGAGCTTGTGGCCGACCATCGACTCAGTGACAAACACCGGGACGTGCTTACGGCCGTCGTGCACCGCGATCGTGTGCCCGAGCATGTCGGGAACGATCATGGAGCGGCGGGACCAGGTCTTGATGACGTTCTTGGTCTGGGCCTCGTTCTGGGCGTCCACCTTCTTGATCAGGTGGTCGTCGACGAAGGGCCCCTTCTTGAGACTGCGCGGCATCTAAACCCGCTCCTAGCGCTTCTTGTTCGTCTTGCGGCGGCGGACGATGTACTTGTTCGACGCCTTCTTGGGCGAACGAGTACGACCCTCCTTCTGACCCCACGGCGAGACCGGGTGGCGACCACCGGAGGTCTTGCCCTCACCACCACCGTGCGGGTGGTCGACGGGGTTCATCACGACACCACGCACGGTCGGGCGGACGCCCTTCCAGCGCATACGGCCGGCCTTGCCCCAGTTGATGTTCGACTGCTCGGCGTTGCCGACCTCGCCGACGGTGGCGCGGCAGCGCACGTCGACCAGGCGGATCTCGCCGGACGGCATCCGGAGGTGCGCCATCGCGCCCTCCTTCGCCAGCAGCTGCACCGACGAACCGGCGGAGCGGGCGATCTTCGCACCGCCACCGGGACGCATCTCGATGGCGTGGATGGTCGTACCCACCGGGATGTTGCGCAGCGGCATCGCGTTGCCGGGCTTGATGTCGGCACCCGGGCCGTTCTCGATCCGCTGGCCCTGGGTCAGGCCCGCCGGAGCGAGGATGTAGCGCTTCTCGCCGTCCGCGTAGTGCAGGAGCGCGATGCGCGCGGTGCGGTTCGGGTCGTACTCGATGTGCGCGACCTTGGCCGGCACGCCGTCCTTGTCGTGACGACGGAAGTCGATCACTCGGTAGGCGCGCTTGTGGCCACCGCCCTGGTGGCGAACGGTCACACGACCGGCGTTGTTACGGCCGCCCTTGCTGTGCAGCGGGCGAACCAGCGACTTCTCCGGCGTGGACCGCGTGATCTCGACGAAGTCGGCGACGCTGGCACCACGACGGCCAGGAGTCGTCGGCTTGTACTTGCGGATTCCCATTTTCAGTCCTCGTCCGATATCGGACGATCCTGTCTCCGTTAGGAGACCGGACCGCCGAAGATGTCGATACGGTCGTCCTCAGCCAGGGTCACGATGGCGCGCTTGGTGTTCGCACGCTTGCCGAAACCGGTGCGGGTGCGCTTGCGCTTGCCCTGGCGGTTGATCGTGTTCACGCTGACGACGGTGACCTGGAAGACCGCCTCGACGGCCTGCCGGATCTGGGTCTTGTTCGCGCGGGGGTCGACGAAGAACGTGTACTTGTTCTCGTCGAGCAGCGCGTAGCTCTTCTCGGAGACGACCGGCTTCAGCAGGATGTCACGGTGGTCCGTGAAGGTCTTGCTGGTGACGGTCGCCGCGGTGTTCTCGGACATCAGGCGTCGCTCCCCTCGAGCTCAAGCTCGGAGGCGACAGCCTTCGCGGCGGCGGCGGGGCCGGCCACGAAGCGCTCGAAAGCAGCCTGCGTGAAGACCACGTCGTCGGAGATGAGCACGTCGTAGGTGTTCAGCTGACCGGCGTCCAGGATGTGGACGTCGGGCAGGTTGCGGGCAGAGAGCCACGCGGCCTCGTCGCCGTGCTCGATGACCAGCAGGACGTTCTTACGGTCGCTGATCTTGCCGAACAGGGTCTTGGCGGCCTTGGTGGACACCTCGCCCTCCACGACGCCGGTGACGACGTGGATGCGGTTGTGGCGGGCCCGGTCGGTGAGGGCACCGCGCAGGGCGGCGGCCTTCATCTTCTTCGGGGTCCGCTGCGAGTAGTCACGCGGCTGCGGGCCGTGGACGACGCCACCGCCGGCGAACTGCGGCGCACGCGTCGAACCCTGACGGGCGCGACCGGTGCCCTTCTGGCGGTACGGCTTGCGGCCACCACCGCGGACCTCGGCCCGGGTCTTGGTCTTGTGCGTGCCCTGACGGGCCGCGGCCAGCTGCGCGACGACGACCTGGTGGATCAGCGGAACGCTGACCTTGGCGTCGAAGATCTCCGCGGGGAGCTCGACGCTACCGGCCTTGTCGCCAGCGGGCGAAAGGATGTCAATGGTGCTCATCGGTTACCTCAGGCCCCCTTGGCCGCGGTACGGACCAGGACGAGGCCGCCGTTCGGACCAGGAACCGCGCCCTTGATCAGGAGCAGGCCCTTCTCCGCGTCAACGGCGTGGACGGTCAGGTTCTGGGTGGTCACGCGCTCGTTGCCCATGCGGCCGGCCATCTTCATGCCCTTGAACACGCGACCCGGGGTGGCGCAGCCACCGATCGAGCCGGGCTTGCGGTGCACGCGGTGGGCACCGTGGGAGGCCTTGCCACCGGCGAAGCCGTGACGCTTCATGACACCGGCGAAGCCCTTGCCCTTGCTCTTGCCGGTCACGTCGACCTTGACGCCGGACTCGAAGACCTCGGCGGTGACTTCCTGACCGAGCGTGTACTCGGCGGCGTCGGCCGTGCGGACCTCGACGAGGTGGCGGCGGGGGGTGACGTCGGCCTTCGCGAAGTGGCCCTTGAGGGGCTTGTTCACCTTGCGGGGGTCGATCTCGCCGAACGCGATCTGGACGGAGTCGTAGCCGTCCTTGTCAGCGGTGTGCACCTGGGTCACGACACAGGGGCCGGCCTTGACGACGGTCACCGGGACGATGCGGTTGTTCTCGTCCCAGACCTGCGTCATGCCGAGCTTCTCGCCCAGGATGCCCTTGATCTGCTTAGCCATTCTCAGATCACCGATCCTCAGAGCTTGATCTCGATGTCGACACCGGCCGGGAGGTCGAGTCGCATCAGAGAGTCAACGGTCTTGGGGGTCGGGTCGAGGATGTCGATCAGACGCTTGTGGGTGCGCATCTCGAAGTGCTCGCGCGAGTCCTTGTACTTGTGCGGCGACTTGATGACGCAGTACACGTTCTTCTCGGTGGGGAGCGGCACCGGGCCCGCGACCGACGCACCAGTCCGGGTCACCGTCTCGACGATCTTCTTCGCCGAGGAGTCGATGACCTCGTGGTCGTAGGCCTTGAGCCGGATGCGGATCTTCTGTCCCGCCATGGCTTCTCAGCAGTCCTGTTCTTCAGTCTCGCTCTGGTTCCGGAGGGCCCGAATCGGACGCTTCTTCCGACCCACGCGGTCGGGCGTGTCGCGTTCCTTCCCGTACTCCGCCCCAGGGAAGTTTCCCGAGGGAGGGTGTGGGGGAAGGAATCCCACCGGAGCCTGGTCGGTACCCCGCGTGCACTTCCCGGAAGATTCCCGTACTTCCGCCCCTGAGCAGAGGCGACGAATACCTGGGACTCGCTTCCAGTCCTCCCGGCGGGAGGCGTGCAGCATCGGCACTCAACCGAGCAACCTGGTTAGTGTGCCATACGGGGCCCTGCGAGCGCCAATCGGCGCATATACCACGCACCCCCCACGGGAGCGTAGGCACCTGCGGGTTACGGGTGTTGGGGCGGGTCGTGAACCACGCCACAGGGGGCGCACGGCGCCCCGGACCGTACCACCGGCCGCCGGTCCCCCACGCGGACGTGGCGAGCCCCACTCGCCGGCCCCCTGGGCGGATGGGGCAGACCCCACCCAACGGCCCGACAGACCCCACCCACCGGCCCCCCACGCACGCACGAGGGGCCCCGCCCACCGGCCGGAGCCGATGGGGCGGAGCCCCTCGCAAAAGCCGCGCTCAAGCGCGCCGGGTCACTTGGTGATCTTGGTGACCTGGCCGGCGCCCACGGTCCGGCCACCCTCACGGATGGCGAACTTCAGGCCCTCCTCCATGGCGATCGGCTGGATCAGCTCGACCTTCATGTCGGTGTTGTCGCCCGGCATGACCATCTCGGTGCCCTCGGGGAGGGTCACGACGCCGGTCACGTCGGTCGTCCGGAAGTAGAACTGCGGACGGTAGTTGTTGAAGAACGGCGTGTGACGGCCACCCTCGTCCTTGGACAGGATGTACGCGGTCGCCTCGAAGTCGGTGTGCGGCGTGACCGAACCCGGCTTGATGATGACCTGGCCGCGCTCGACGTCCTCGCGCTTGATGCCACGGAGGAGCAGACCGACGTTCTCACCGGCCTGGCCCTCGTCGAGCAGCTTGCGGAACATCTCGATACCGGTGACCGTGGTGGTGGTCTTCTCGGTCTTGATGCCGATGATGTCGACGGTCTCGTTGACCTTGAGGACACCACGCTCGATACGACCGGTGACGACGGTGCCACGACCGGTGATCGTGAAGACGTCCTCGATCGGCATCAGGAACGGCTTGTCGACGTCACGCTCGGGCTGCGGGATGGACTCGTCCACGGCCGCCATGAGGTCCAGAACCGTCTGGCCCCACTCCTTGTCGCCCTCGAGCGCCTTCAGAGCGGAGACCTTGACGACCGGAACGTCGTCGCCCGGGAACTCGTACTCGGAGAGGAGCTCACGGACCTCGAGCTCGACGAGCTCCAGGATCTCCTCGTCGTCCACCATGTCGGCCTTGTTCAGGGCGACAACGATGTACGGAACGCCGACCTGACGGGCCAGGAGCACGTGCTCCTTGGTCTGCGGCATCGGGCCGTCGGTGGCGGCGACCACCAGGATGGCGCCGTCCATCTGCGCCGCACCGGTGATCATGTTCTTGATGTAGTCCGCGTGACCGGGGCAGTCGACGTGGGCGTAGTGACGCGTCTCGGTCTGGTACTCGACGTGCGCGATGGAGATGGTGATACCGCGCTGGCGCTCCTCAGGAGCCTTGTCGATCTGGTCAAAGGCCGAAGCCTCGTTCAGGTCCGGGTACGCGTCGTGCAGCACCTTGGTAATGGCGGCCGTGAGGGTCGTCTTACCGTGGTCAATGTGACCGATGGTGCCGATGTTGACGTGCGGCTTAGTCCGCTCGAACTTCGCCTTCGCCACGGGATCCTCCTGTGGAGTGGTTCTGTACGCCTTTACTCATCGGCGCCAGGTGAACTTTTTGCTGGGGGCCGGCTGCCGGGGCCCCGCCGCAGCCCTTCCGGATGGATACCGAACGGTCTGCGGCGGAATGCCCCGTAAGCCCTTGTGCTACAGCCTAAGGGTTACTCGCCCTTGGCCTTCGCGATGATCTCCTCCGCGACGTTCTTGGGAACCTCGGCGTAGGAGTCGAACTGCATGGAGTAGCTTGCGCGACCAGAGGTCTTGCTGCGCAGGTCACCCACGTAACCGAACATCTCCGACAGCGGAACCAGGCCCGTGACGAGCTTGGCACCGTGGCGGTCCTCCATGGACTGGATCTGACCGCGGCGGGAGTTGATGTCGCCGATCACGTCGCCCATGTAGTCCTCGGGCGTCGTGACCTCGACCTTCATCATCGGCTCGAGCAGGGCCGGGCTGGCCTTGCGGGCGGCCTCCTTGAAGGCCATCGAACCGGCGATCTTGAAGGCCATCTCGGAGGAGTCGACCTCGTGGTAGCCACCGTCGAGAAGGACGACCTTCACACCCGTGAGCGGGTAGCCGGCGAGCACGCCGAACTCCATGGCCTCCTGCGCGCCCGCGTCCACGGACGGGATGTACTCCCGCGGGATGCGGCCACCGGTGACCTTGTTCTCGAACTCGTAGCCATCGCCCTCGAGCGGCTCGAGCGCGATCTGCACCTTGGCGAACTGACCGGAACCACCGGTCTGCTTCTTGTGGGTGTAGTCGTAGCGCTCGACGGCCTTGCGAATCGTCTCGCGGTAGGCCACCTGCGGCTTGCCGACGTTCGCCTCGACCTTGAACTCACGGCGCATACGGTCCACGAGGATGTCGAGGTGAAGCTCGCCCATACCCGCGATGATCGTCTGGCCGGTCTCCTCGTCGGTGTGCACCTTGAAGGAGGGGTCCTCCTCGGCCAGGCGCTGGATCGCCGTGCCGAGCTTCTCCTGGTCGCCCTTGGACTTCGGCTCGATGGCCACCTGGATGACCGGCGCCGGGAAGTCCATGGACTCCAGGATCACCGGCTTCGCCGGGTCGCAGAGGGTCTCACCGGTGGTGGTCTGCTTCAGACCCATGACGGCGACGATGTCGCCGGCACCCACCGAGTCGATCTCCTCACGCTTGTTGGCGTGCATCCGGTAGATCTTGCCGATGCGCTCCTTCTTGCCCTTCACGGAGTTCTGGACCTGGGATCCAGCCTCGAGGCGACCGGAGTAGATCCGGACGAAGGTGAGCTTGCCGAGGTGCGGGTCGCTGGCGATCTTGAACGCCAGGGCCGACATCGGCTCGTCCTCGGACGGCTTGCGCAGAACGACCTTCTCCGGGTCGCTGACGTCGTGGCCCTCGATGGCCTCGATGTCGATCGGAGAGGGCAGGTAGCGCACGACCGCGTCGAGCAGGGGCTGGACGCCCTTGTTCTTGAACGCGGTACCGCAGAACACGGGGGTGACGGTGGTGCCGTCGCCCTTGCCGGAGCCGATGGTGATACGGCGGATCGCCGCGTACAGCTGCTCCTCGGTGGGCTCCTGGCCCTCGAGGTACAGCTCCATCATCTCCTCGTCGTTCTCGGCCACGGCCTCCAGGAGCTTGCCGCGGTACTCGTCCGCCGCCTCCAGGTGGGTGTCCGGGATGTCGACGACGTCGTACGCCTCGCCCAGCGCGGTCTCGGCGGACCACACCAGGGCCTTCATACGGACCAGGTCGACTACGCCGCGGAAGTCCATCTCGGTGCCGATGGGCAGCTGCATCACGATCGGGGTCGCACCCAGGCGGTCCTCGATCATGTCGACGCAGCGGTGGAACTCGGCACCGGTCCGGTCGAGCTTGTTGACGAAGCAGATCCGCGGAACGCCGTAGCGGTCCGCCTGACGCCACACCGTCTCGGACTGGGGCTCAACGCCGGCCACACCGTCGAACACGGTCACAGCACCGTCCAGGACGCGCAGCGAGCGCTCCACCTCGACCGTGAAGTCGACGTGGCCCGGGGTGTCGATGATGTTGATCGTGTGGTCGACGTTCTCGAGCGGCCAGTGGCAAGTCGTCGCGGCAGACGTGATCGTGATGCCGCGCTCCTGCTCCTGCTCCATCCAGTCCATGGTGGCAGCGCCATCGTGGACCTCACCGATCTTGTAAGACACACCGGTGTAGTACAGGATCCGCTCGGTGGTGGTCGTCTTGCCCGCGTCGATGTGGGCCATGATCCCGATGTTGCGGACCTTGGCCAGGTCAAGCGAAGTGGTGGCCATAGTGGCTCAGTCTTCTCTCTCGTATAACGGGGGTATCGACTACCAGCGGTAGTGCGCGAAGGCCTTGTTCGCCTCGGCCATCTTGTGGGTGTCCTCACGTCGCTTGACGGAGGCGCCCAGGCCGTTCGAGGCGTCGAGCAGCTCGTTCATGAGGCGCTCGGTCATGGTCTTCTCGCGGCGGGCGCGGGAGTAACCCACGAGCCAGCGCAGCGCCAGGGTCGAGGAGCGACCCGGCTTGACCTCGACGGGCACCTGGTAGGTCGCGCCACCGACACGGCGGGACTTGACCTCGATGGCCGGCTTGACGTTCTCGAGCGCGCGCTTGAGGGTGATGACCGGGTCGTTGCCGGTCTTCTCGCGCAGGCCCTCCATGGCGCCGTACACGATGCGCTCAGCGGTGGAGCGCTTGCCGTGCAGCAGGACCTTGTTGATGAGGGAGGTCACCAGAGGAGAGTTGTAGACCGGGTCGATGTGCACCGGTCGCTTCGGGGCGGGGCCCTTACGAGGCATTCTTACTTCTCCTTCTTGGCGCCGTAGCGGGAACGAGCCTGCTTACGGTTCTTGACGCCCTGCGTGTCGAGGGAGCCGCGGATGATCTTGTAACGAACACCCGGCAGGTCCTTCACACGGCCACCACGGACGAGCACGATGGAGTGCTCCTGCAGGTTGTGGCCCTCACCCGGGATGTAGGCCGTGACCTCGATGCCCGAGGTCAGACGCACACGCGCGACCTTACGCAGGGCAGAGTTCGGCTTCTTCGGGGTGGTGGTGAAGACACGCGTGCAGACGCCGCGGCGCTGAGGGGAACCCTCGAGCGCGGGCGTCTTGTTCTTCTCGACCTTGTCCTGCCGGCCCTTACGGACCAGCTGCTGGATCGTAGGCACTACTTCTCCGGTTTCTGTGTGCCATCTCGGTACTTCTAACCTGGGGTTTTGTCCGTGAAGACCGACTGTCCACCGACCCACGCGGTCGGGTGTGTCGCAAACCGGTGCCCCTGCTGCTTGGCCGGCAGCGGGGAAAGTTGCACTCGGCTTTTAGGGCGTCACTCCTCGATGTTCCCGCATGGTCCGAAAGAGCGCACGCGAGAACCCGGGGACACCCCAGGCACAAGGTCAGAGCGTACCTATAGCATCCGCCTGGGTCAAAACGTCATCGGCTCCACCTGCTGAGCAGGTCATTTGCCGGAGGCCGCGACGGCCACCACCACGACCAGGATGACGATCGCCCAGCTCGCCACCGCCAGCCAGCCCATCACCAGACCGGTCAGCGCCAGACCGTCGCCGCGTTCGCGGGTTCGGCGGATCTCGGCGCGGGCCTTGTGGCCCAGGATCACGGCCGGGATGCCGGTCAGCCCCCCGGTGAAGAGGGTGCCGATGCCGCACGCGAACGCGGCGGTGGCCGTGCTGTTGTTCGGCGGCAGCGGGTGTACGGGCAGGAAGGGCACCGGCACCGGGCCGGCCACCGCCATGGGACCCGGCACGGGCCCCTGCGGCAGGTCGGCGATGAGGTGGTGCAGCTCACCGTAGGTGAGTGCGCTGTGCACGCGGTGCAAGCGGTCGTCGTACTCGGTCTTGTCCAGCCGGCCCTCCGCGTAGCCGGCCTTCAGCACGTCCGCCGCCCGCTCCCGATCCGAGTCAGAGGCCCGCATCGCGGGCGGCTGCCCCTGTCCCCACGGCTGCATCGACGACACCCGGAACCACCTCCCCACGGCGACGCCCACGCCGCCCGACTCCATTGTGCGGGATCCGGGGCGACACCAGGGCCCCAGCCTCGCGGCTGCCCGCGAAAACGCCGCGGGGGCGGCCCCGGGACATCCCAGGACCGCCCCCGCGCACAGGCGCGACCGCGTCAGCCGTTGTACGGGCCGTAGTCGTAGTCCTCCAGCGGGACGGCCTGACCCGACCCCGCGCCGAACGGCGAGTAGTCGATGTCGTCGTAGCCCACCGTGGAGTACATGGCCGCCTTGGCCTCCTCCGTCGGCTCGACCCGGATGTTGCGGTAGCGGGACAGGCCCGTACCGGCCGGGATGAGCTTACCGATGATGACGTTCTCCTTGAGGCCGATCAGCGAGTCGGACTTGGCGTTGATCGCCGCGTCCGTGAGGACTCGCGTCGTCTCCTGGAAGGACGCCGCCGACAGCCAGGACTCCGTGGCCAGCGAGGCCTTGGTGATACCCATCAGCTGCGGACGACCGGAGGCGGGGTGCCCGCCCTCGGCCACCACACGGCGGTTCTCGGTCTCGAACTTGCCGCGCTCGACGAGCTCGCCCGGCAGCAGCTCCGCGTCGCCGGACTCGATGATCGTCACGCGGCGCAGCATCTGCCGGATGATGATCTCGATGTGCTTGTCGTGGATCGACACGCCCTGCGAGTTGTAGACCTTCTGGACCTCGCCGACCAGGTGGACCTGGACGGCGCGCTGGCCGAGGATGCGCAGCACGTCGTGCGGGTTGGTCGCACCGAAGGTCAGCGGCTGACCGACCTCGACGTGGTCGCCCTCGCGCACCAGGAGCTTGGCGCGCTTGGAGACGGGGAACGCGGTCTCGTCCGAGCCGTCGTCGGGGGTGACGACGATCTTCTTGGTCTTCTCGGTCTCCTCGATCCGCACCCGGCCGTTGGCCTCGGAGATCGGGGCGACACCCTTCGGGGTACGGGCCTCGAAGAGCTCGACGACACGGGGCAGACCCTGGGTGATGTCGTCACCGGCCACACCACCGGTGTGGAAGGTACGCATCGTCAGCTGGGTACCGGGCTCACCGATGGACTGGGCGGCGATGATGCCGACCGCCTCACCGATGTCGACCAGCTTGCCGGTGGCCAGCGAGCGGCCGTAGCACATGGCGCAGGTGCCGACCGCCGACTCACAGGTCAGGACCGAGCGGGTCTTGACCGTCTCGATGCCGGCCGCGACCAGCTCGTCGATGAGCACGTCGCCCAGGTCCGTGCCGGCCGGGGCCAGCACCTTCCCGTCCACGACGATGTCCTCGGCGAGGCAGCGCGCGTACACGGACGTCTCGACGTCCTCGGTCTTGCGCAGCACGCCGTCCTCGCCGCGCTCGGCGATGGCGAGCTTGAGGCCGCGCTCGGTGCCGCAGTCCTCCTCGCGGATGATGACGTCCTGCGACACGTCCACCAGACGACGGGTCAGGTAACCCGAGTCGGCGGTACGCAGGGCGGTGTCCGCGAGACCCTTACGGGCACCGTGCGTGGAGATGAAGTACTCCAGCACGGACAGACCCTCACGGAACGACGCCTTGATCGGCCGCGGGATGGTCTCGTTCTTCGCGTTGGACACCAGACCACGCATACCGGCGATCTGACGCATCTGCATCATGTTCCCGCGCGCGCCCGAGTCGACCATCATGAAGATGGGGTTCGTCTTCGGGAAGTTCGCGTTCATCGCCTCGGCGACCTCGTTGGTCGCCTTGGTCCAGATGCCGATGAGCTCCTGGGTGCGCTCTTCCTTGGTGATCAGACCGCGCTCGTACTGCTTCTGGACCTTCTCGTCCTGGGCCTCGTAGCCGGCGATGATCGCCTTCTTGGCCTCGGGGACGACGACGTCCGAGATCGCGACGGTGACACCGGAACGGGTGGCCCAGTAGAAGCCGGACGCCTTCAGGTTGTCGAGCGTCGCCGCCACGATGACCTTCGGGTAGCGCTCGGCGAGGTCGTTGACGATCTCCGAGAGCTGCTTCTTGCCGACCGGGTAGTCGACGAACGGGTAGTCCTCGGGCAGCAGCTCGTTGAAGAGCGCGCGGCCCAGGGTCGTCGTCAGCCGGAACGGGTCGCCCGGCTGCCAGTCGCCCGCGGCGAAGCCGCTGTCGCCCTCCTCCGGAGCCGGCGGGGTCCAGCCGCGCGGCGGGACGGTGCCCACCGGGAAGCGGATGTCCACCCTCGACTGGAGCGCGAGCTCCCCGGCGTCGAACGCCATGATCGCCTCGGCCGTGGAGCCGAAGGACCGGCCCTCGCCCTTGACGTCACGCAGCTCGCCGTCGGTGGTGAGGAAGAACAGACCCAGGACCATGTCCTGCGTCGGCATCGTCACCGGGCGGCCGTCGGCCGGCTTGAGGATGTTGTTCGAGGACAGCATCAGGATGCGGGCCTCGGCCTGCGCCTCCGCGGAGAGCGGCAGGTGCACGGCCATCTGGTCACCGTCGAAGTCCGCGTTGAACGCGGTGCAGACGAGCGGGTGGATCTGGATGGCCTTGCCCTCGACCAGCTGCGGCTCGAAGGCCTGGATGCCCAGGCGGTGCAGGGTGGGCGCACGGTTCAGCAGCACCGGGTGCTCGGCGATGACCTCTTCGAGGACGTCGTACACCACGGTGCGGCCGCGCTCGACCATCCGCTTGGCGCTCTTGATGTTCTGCGCGTGGTTCAGGTCGACCAGGCGCTTCATCACGAACGGCTTGAAGAGCTCCAGCGCCATGGCCTTGGGCAGACCGCACTGGTGCAGCTTCAGCTGCGGGCCGACGACGATGACGGAACGCGCCGAGTAGTCGACTCGCTTGCCGAGCAGGTTCTGGCGGAAACGACCCTGCTTGCCCTTCAGCATGTCGCTGAGGGACTTCAGGGGCCGGTTGCCGGGACCGGTGACCGGACGGCCGCGACGGCCGTTGTCGAACAGCGCGTCCACGGCCTCCTGGAGCATGCGCTTCTCGTTGTTCACGATGATCTCGGGCGCGCCGAGGTCGAGAAGCCGCTTCAGGCGGTTGTTCCGGTTGATCACGCGGCGGTACAGGTCGTTCAGGTCGGAGGTCGCGAAGCGGCCACCGTCCAGCTGCACCATCGGACGCAGGTCCGGCGGGATGACCGGGACGCAGTCCAGCACCATGCCGTTGGGGCTGTTACGGGTGGTCTGGAAGGCCGAGACGACCTTCAGACGCTTCAGGGCGCGGGTCTTCTTCTGGCCCTTGCCGGTACGGATGATCTCGCGGAGGCGCTCCGACTCCTCGTCGAGGTCGAAGGACTCCAGGCGCTTCTGCAGCGCCGCGGCGCCCATGCCGCCCGAGAAGTAGGTGCCGAAGCGGTCGCGCAGCTCGCGGTAGAGCAGCTCGTCGCCCTCGAGGTCCTGGACCTTGAGGTTCTTGAACCGGCTCCACACCTCGTCCAGGCGGTCCAGCTCGCGCTGGGCCCGGTCGCGGAGCTGCTTCATCTCGCGCTCGCCGCCCTCGCGCACCTTGCGGCGCACGTCGGCCTTGGCACCCTCGGCCTCGAGCTCGGCCAGGTCGGCCTCGGCCTTCTTGGCGCGGGCCTCGAGGTCCGCGTCGCGGCGCTGCTCGATCTGCTGGCGCTCCACGGAGATGTGGGCCTCCAGCGACGGCAGGTCGCGGGTACGGCGCTCCTCGTCCACCCACGTGATCATGTAGGCGGCGAAGTAGATGACCTTCTCAAGGTCCTTCGGCGCCAGGTCGAGCAGGTAGCCCAGACGCGACGGGACGCCCTTGAAGTACCAGATGTGGGTCACGGGCGCGGCAAGCTCGATGTGGCCCATCCGCTCACGGCGCACCTTCGCGCGGGTGACCTCGACGCCACACCGCTCGCAGATGATGCCCTTGAAGCGGACACGCTTGTACTTACCGCAGTAGCACTCCCAGTCCCGGGTGGGACCGAAGATCTTCTCGCAGAAAAGGCCGTCCTTTTCCGGCTTGAGGGTTCGGTAGTTGATGGTCTCGGGCTTCTTGACCTCGCCGTGCGACCAGGTCCGGATGTCGTCCGCGGTCGCCAGGCCGATCCGCAGCTCGTCGAAGAAGTTGACGTCGAGCACTATGCGTCAATCCCTCTCAGGGTCGTTTCATCAATGGTCTGTACGGGTCCGGGGAGAGCCGGCCGGACCGTGAAGGTCCGGCCGGCCAACCCGTCAGACCTCTTCGACGCTGCTCGGCTCGCGCCGGGACAGGTCGATACCGAGCTCCTCCGCAGCGCGGAAGACGTCCTCGTCGGTGTCGCGCATCTCGATGGACATGCCGTCCGAGGACAGCACCTCCACGTTGAGGCACAGGGACTGCATCTCCTTGATGAGCACCTTGAAGGACTCGGGGATGCCGGGCTCCGGGATGTTCTCGCCCTTGACGATGGCCTCGTAAACCTTCACGCGGCCGGTCACGTCGTCGGACTTGATGGTCAGCAGCTCCTGGAGGGCGTACGCGGCGCCGTAAGCCTCCAGCGCCCACACCTCCATCTCACCGAAGCGCTGGCCACCGAACTGGGCCTTACCACCCAGCGGCTGCTGGGTGATCATGGAGTACGGACCGGTGGAGCGGGCGTGCAGCTTGTCGTCCACCAGGTGGTGCAGCTTGAGGATGTACATGTAGCCGATGGAGATCGGCTCCGGGAACGGCTCGCCGGAGCGGCCGTCGTACAGCCTCGCCTTACCGGTCGGCTGGACCATGCGGTCGCCGTCCCGGTTCGGGATGGTGTGCTGCAGCAGACCGGCGATCTCGTCCTCACGCGCACCGTCGAAGACGGGGGTGGCGACGTTGGTGCCGGGCTCAACCTGGTCGGCGCCGATGACCTGCAGGCGCTGCGCCCAGTCCTCCGCGAGGCCGGAGACGTCCCAGCCGCGGCTGGCGAGCCAGCCGAGGTGGATCTCCAGGACCTGTCCCGGGTTCATTCGGGACGGGACACCCAGCGGGTTCAGGATGATGTCGACCGGGGTGCCGTCCTCCAGGAACGGCATGTCCTCGACCGGCAGGATCTTGGAGATGACGCCCTTGTTGCCGTGGCGGCCGGCGAGCTTGTCACCGTCGGTGATCTTGCGCTTCTGCGCGACGTACACGCGCACCAGCTGGTTCACACCGGGCGGCAGCTCGTCGCCCTCCTCGCGGTCGAAGACGCGGACGCCGATGACCTTGCCGATCTCGCCGTGCGGCACCTTCAGCGAGGTGTCACGGACCTCACGGGCCTTCTCGCCGAAGATCGCGCGCAGCAGGCGCTCCTCCGGGGTCAGCTCGGTCTCACCCTTGGGCGTGACCTTGCCGACCAGGATGTCGCCGGCGACGACCTCGGCACCGATGCGGATGATGCCGCGCTCGTCCAGGTCCGCCAGGACCTCCTCGGAGACGTTCGGGATGTCCCGGGTGATCTCCTCGGGGCCGAGCTTGGTGTCCCGGGCGTCGACCTCGTGCTCCTCGATGTGGATCGAGGAGAGGACGTCGTCCTGTACGAGGCGCTGCGACAGGATGATCGCGTCCTCGTAGTTGTGGCCCTCCCACGGCATGAAGGCGACCAGCAGGTTCTTGCCGAGCGCCATCTCACCCTCTTCGGTGGACGGACCGTCGGCGAGGACCTGGCCCTCGATGACGCGGGCGCCCTCGTCCACGACGACCTTCTGGTTGAAGGAGGTGCCCTGGTTCGAGCGCGAGAACTTGGCCACCCGGTAGGTGGTGTAGGTGCCGTCGTCGTTGGCGACCGTGATGTAGTCCGCGGAGACCTCCTGGACCACACCGTCCTTCTCGGCCCTGATGACGTCGCCGGCGTCGACCGCGCAGCGGTACTCCATGCCGGTGCCGACCAGCGGCGACTCCGCCTTCAGCAGCGGAACGGCCTGGCGCATCATGTTCGAGCCCATGAGCGCGCGGTTGGCGTCGTCGTGCTCGAGGAAGGGGATCATGGCCGTCGCGACCGACACCATCTGGCGCGGGGAGACGTCCATGTAGTCCACGTCGGTGCCCGGCACGTAGTCGACCTCGCCGCCACGGCGGCGGACCAGCACACGGGCCTCGGCGAACGTGTTGTCCGCGGTCAGCGGCGCGTTCGCCTGGGCGATGACGAAGCGGTCCTCCTCGTCGGCCGTCAGGTAGTCGACCTCGTCCGAGACCACACCGGCCTCGTCGACCTTGCGGTACGGGGTCTCGATGAAACCGAACGGGTTGATCCGGCCGTACGAGGCGAGCGAGCCGATCAGACCGATGTTCGGGCCTTCCGGCGTCTCGATCGGGCACATCCGGCCGTAGTGCGAGGGGTGCACGTCACGGACCTCGAAGCCGGCCCGCTCACGCGACAGACCACCCGGGCCCAGCGCGTTCAGACGACGCTTGTGCGTCAGCCCGGACAGCGGGTTCGTCTGGTCCATGAACTGCGACAGCTGGCTGGTGCCGAAGAACTCCTTGATGGAGGCGACGACCGGCCGGATGTTGATCAGGGTCTGCGGCGTGATCGCCTCGACGTCCTGGGTGGTCATGCGCTCGCGCACGACGCGCTCCATACGGGCGAGACCCGTACGGACCTGGTTCTGGATCAGCTCGCCGACGTTACGGATACGGCGGTTGCCGAAGTGGTCGATGTCGTCGGTCTCGACCATGATCGTCGTACCGTTCGGCGCGACCTTCTCGGTCTCGCCGGCGTGCAGCTGCACCAGGTACTTGATCGTGGCGATGATGTCGTCGGTGGTCAGCACGCCGGCGTCGAGGGGCTGCTCGCCGCCGAGCTTCTTGTTGACCTTGTAGCGGCCGACCTTGGCCAGGTCGTAGCGCTTGGGGTTGAAGTAGAGGTTCTCCAGCAGCGTCTGCGCGGCCTCACGGGTCGGGGGCTCGCCCGGACGCAGCTTGCGGTAGATGTCGAGGAGCGCGTCGTCCTGGCCCTGGGTGTGGTCCTTCTCCAGGGTGGCGCGCATCGACTCGTACTCGCCGAACTCCTCGAGGATCTGCTCGGTGGTCCAGCCGAGCGCCTTGAGCAGTACGGTGACCGACTGCTTGCGCTTGCGGTCGATGCGCACACCGACCATGTCGCGCTTGTCGATCTCCATCTCCAGCCAGGCACCCCGGGACGGGATGATCTTGGCGGTGAAGATGTCCTTGTCGGAGGTCTTGTCGATCTGGGAGTCGAAGTAGACACCCGGGGACCGGACGAGCTGCGAGACCACGACACGCTCGGTGCCGTTGATCACGAAGGTGCCCTTGCCGGTCATGAGCGGGAAGTCGCCCATGAAGACCGTCTGGGACTTGATCTCGCCGGTCTCGTTGTTGGTGAACTCGGCCGTGACGAAGAGCGGGGCCGCGAACGTGAAGTCGCGCTCCTTGCACTCGTCGATGGAGTTCTTCGGGGGCTCGAAACGGTGGTCGCGGAAAGTCAGCGACATCGACCCGGAGAAGTCCTCGATCGGGGAGATCTCTTCGAAGATCTCCTCCAGACCGGACTTCCTGGGGACGTCCTGTCCACTGTCCAGGGCCGCCTCGACCCGAGCCTTCCAGGCGTCGTTGCCGAGGAGCCAGTCGAAGCTCTCGGTCTGCAGCGCAAGGAGGTTCGGAACCTCGAGGGGCTCCTTGATCTTCGCGAATGAGATACGCAGGGGGGCGGTGCTGGCGCCGTTGTTCTGGTTTCCAGTCGAGGCGGTGCGCGAGGCGGCCAAGAGGGGGTCCTTCCGAGGGCTCGGACTCACTACGCGCGTACCGGTCCCATGCTCCGGCAAACCACACAAAAGCCCTGTTCAGGGCCTATAAGGCGGCTGTGCTTGAGCTTGGAGATGCCCCTGGTGACGGGCAGGGAGCAGCTAACAGGCAGCGCAAAGGGTCAGTGTAGCCACTCGGCACACTGATGTCCAGTCCTGAGTGCTGGGCACTCTGGAGATTGGCAGAGCCAACCTCTCCCCTCGTATTCCGACCCGGACCCCCGAGTCGCACTGTGCGGTCCTGCGTCCGTCCGTACTGCGCTGCGGTGCTGCTGTGCTCGAGCGAGTACTTCCCACTCCAGCGCCGGTCCATGCCTCGGAATCGGACCGATGTGACGACCTGAGAATTGCGCGCTGCGTGCGGTTCGTCAAGGCCCCCCACCCCCGGCCGGGTCGCCGGGGGCAACGTAGATCACCATACAGACCGCCCCACGACGGGCAAGGACGCGGCGCAGAGAACGCCGAAGGGCGACCACCCGAGTGGGTGATCGCCCTTCGTCAGAGCCTCAGGTCCGGCGGCTGCCGGACGGTCTGCTCGGAGAGTCAGCGGACTCGCGAGGTCACTTGACCTCGACGGAGGCGCCGGCGCCCTGGAGGGCCTCGGCGGCCTTGTCCGCGGCGTCCTTCGCGACCTTCTCGAGGACGGGCTTCGGGGCGCCGTCCACCAGGTCCTTGGCCTCCTTGAGGCCCAGGGAGGTCAGCTCACGCACGACCTTGATGACCTGGATCTTCTTGTCGCCGGCACCGGTGAGGATGACGTCGAACTCGTCCTTCTCCTCGACGGCCTCGGCACCCGGGGCAACCGGGCCGCCGGCCATCATGACCGGCGCGGCAGCGGCGGCGGTGACGTCGAACTTGTCCTCGAACGCCTTCACGAACTCGGAGAGCTCGATGAGGGTCATCTCCTCGAACTGCGCGAGCAGGTCTTCCTGAGAGAGCTTCGCCATGATGGGCGATCCTTCCACTAAATCGGCAGGTGCCGGATGTACGGGATGTGGCGGGCGTACGTCGGCCCGCTGCGATCTCCGCCGCCGCTCAGGCGGCGAGGATCAGAAAGCGAGCCGAGTTACTCGGCACCGCCCTGCTCGTCCTGCTTGGCACGGAGCGCGTCCACGGTGCGGACGAGCTTCGAGGGCAGCGCCTGGAAGACGGAGGCAGCCTGGGACTGCTTCGCCTTGAAGGCACCGGCCAGCTTGGACAGCAGAACCTCGCGGGACTCGAGGTCCGCAAGCTTCTTGATCTCATCGGCGGTCAGCGCCTTGCCGTCAAGGACACCGCCCTTGATGATGAGATTCGGGTTTTCCTTGGCAAAGTCACGAAGACCCTTCGCCGACTCCACCGGGTCACCGGTGACGAAGGCAACCGCAGTCGGACCAGCGAAGTAGTCGTCGAGCGCGGTGATCCCGGCCTCGTTGGCCGCGATCTTGGTCAGCGTGTTCTTCACCACGGCGTACTGGGCGTTCCCACCGAGCGAACGGCGCAGCTGCTTGAGCTGGGCCACGGTGAGACCGCGGTACTCGGTCAGCACGGCGGCGTTGGAGCTGCGGAACTTGTCCGTAAGCTCGGCAACCGCGGTGGCCTTGTCGGGCTTCGCCATGAGCCTCGGCCTCCTTCCGGGTGATTGCGTGACCGCGCGATCGTCGCGAGAAGGAGGAGGCTGAACGTACGAAACGCCCCGGCGCAGGCGCACGGGGTGTTACTCGACCGGTCCGGAGACGGACACGGGAGTCTCTACCACTGTCACCTGCGCGGGTCGTCCGCTGCTGAGCGGATCCTTCGGCCGCCGCGACCCGTCGAACGGGCACGGCAACGACCAGCGGTCTTTGGCTTCTGTGGAAGAGTACGTGAAGGGGGTTCCCCAGGGCAAATCCGGCCCCGGGGAACCGATGGGTTCAGCTCTGCGCGTCCATCATCTTGGCGAGGTCCATCACCTCGGAGGCCGGCGGGGCCTTCACCTCGACCGGCTTGTTGAGCTCGCCGAAGGTGATCGTGGTGTCCAGCGGGCCCTCCTTGGTGGTGCCCTGGACGCGGACCTGCTTAGTGTGGTCGTCCTTGTCGATCCACATGTCCATGGTCAGCTTGTCCATGCCGAGCTTGTCGTAGGCGTCGAGGGTCTTCTCCCGCCGCTTCTTCGCCTCGGCGTCGCCGTCCAGCGACTTGCGCAGGTCGGCCAGGGTGACGGTGCCGGTGTAGTGCGTGGTCTGCACCCCGTCGATCGTCTCCTCGCCGACCTTCTTCAGGTCCTTGGAGGCGGTCATGAAGCTGGACGAGTCGATGGGGTTCTGGTCGGTCGTCGCGGAGGTGACGCCGTCGCCCTCCTCCGCCTTCGTCATGTCGAACTTCAGCCAGGACTTGCCGTCGACGGGCTCGCCGCCCTTGAGGTACATCACCTTGTCGACGACGCGGATCTCGATGTCCTCCGGCGGGTTTCCGCCGGTCATGGTCATCTGCATGGCCTCGGACTTGACGTCCATCGACGCCTCGCCGGAGAACTCGCCGCCGTCGGCGCCGGGGGCCTTGCCCTTCATCGTGAAGGACAGCGAGGTGATGTCCTCGTTGTTGTCCACGGCCTTCTTGACCGCCGCGGCGGGCGAGACCTCCGTGGCGCCGCCCTGCCCGCCGCCCGAGCCGGCGCGGCCCTTGCCGCCACCGCCGTCGCCGGACCCGGAGTCGGAGCAGGCGGCGGCACCGCCGCCGAGCAGCACACCCGCGAGCACGGCCGCGGTCACCTTGGTACGGATGCCAGACTTCACTGTTCCCCCCACGCTTCTCATACGTCTCTCATGGTCCCGAGTACGGTAGCCGGTCCCTCCGACAGGGCACAGCGCCAGCCCCCGCGGGCGCGCACCGCCGCCGCGGCGGTCTTCGGGTGCACAGCCGCATCGCCCGGCGCCGGTTCCGGTGCAAGGCCCGCGGTGCGGCGGGCTCCGGTGTACGGCCGCAGGGCCCGCGCCGCGGCGGGTTCCGGTGTACGCCCGCACCGCGCCGCGGCTGGTGCCGGCGCCCAGCGCCCCGTGACCGGACACCACCGACGACACCCGCACTGACCCGCGCCTGCCGCTCCCACGCGACCGCTCCGCTCCCCGAGGGGGGTCGGGGCGAAGCCCCCGAGGTCTCGTCGGTCGGGCATCCCGCTGGCGCCCAGGTCACCGTGCGGGCTCCGGTGCAGAGCCGCACCGCGCGGCGATGGGCTCTGGTGCACAGCCGCACCGCGGCGCGGCGGGCGCTGGGGCACGGTGGCCCGGGGTTGGCGCCACCGGCGACGCCCGGTGCTGATGCGCATCTGCCGCTCCCACGCGACCGCCACGTTCTCTCCCCCCGGTGAGGGGCGAAGCCCCGGGAGTCTCGTCGGTCGGGCACCCCGCCGGCACCCAGGTCACCGCGCGGGCTCCGGTGCACAGCCGCACCGCGCCGCGGCGGGCGCTGGGGTCCGGTGGCCCGGGGTTGGCGCCACGGCGACGCCCCGTGCTGATCCGCATCTGCCGCTCCCACGCGATCGCCACGTTCTCTCCCCCCGGTGAGGAGCGAAGCCCCGGGGTGAGGAGCGAAGCCCCGGGAGTCTCGTCGGTCGGGCAACCCCGCCGGCGCCCAGGTCACCGCGCGGGCTCCGGTGCAGGGCCGCACCTCGCGGCGGGCTCTGGTGCGCAGCCTCGCCACGGCGCGTGCTGGTGCACAGCCCGCGCCCGGCGGGTGCCGGGGCCCGTGGCCCGGGGTCGGGCGCCACCGGCGACGTCCGGTGCTGATCCGCATCTGCCGCTCCCACGCGACCGCCACGTTCCCTCCCCCCGGTGAGGGGCGAAGCCCCGGGGGTCTCGTCGGTCGGGTACCCCGACGGCGCCCAGGTCACCGGGCGGGCTCCGGTGCAGGGCCGCACCTCGCGGCGGGCTCTGGTGCGCAGCCTCGCCACGGCGCGTGCTGGTGCGCAGCTTCGCCGGGCGGGTGCTGGTGCGCTGCCGTGCCGTGCCGCGGTGGGTGCTGGTGCGCTGCCGCACCGTGCCGCGGCGATGGCTGGGCCCGGTGGGCCGGGGTTGGGTGCCACCGGCGACGTCTGGTGTTGATCCGCAGCCTCCCCTCTCAGGCGGCCGCCCCGCTCCCCGGGGGTCCGGGGGCGGAGCCCAGGGATGTACGCGGAGAGGCTGTGCCTGCAGTTGGGGTGAAACAGCCCCGCCGCGCGGGCCTCCACCAGCGTCC